>JAQVUB010000035.1 GCA_028699735.1 Lentisphaeria bacterium
ACAACGCCAGTGGAATTGTCATCACTGAGCGGTTCGTAAAGGTGTGCCATCAGCCAGAATTCCTTCTTCTGGCGGCCTGGAATCAGTGCTGTAACCCCCGGAATGCTTCCCGGATAGCGTCGTCCGTCACATTCCACCAGAGCAGTGACTTCGCCGATATCCGCAGCCTGGCGCAACTGCTCCCCCACTGCAGCAGTAACACTGAAGCAGACAAAAGGCCGATCGCCTTCGATGACATGCCAATTCATCCCTTCCGTGCAGGCATTGATCCAGCCAATCGCCTCCGGAGCCTGGGCACGACAGGATTGCGCATAATAATCGCTGATCAGCCCAAGTGCTCCAAGGTCCAGGGCAGGTTTCAAAATGCCGGATCCCGGTGCGGTTGATGGAGCGCAGACGACCAGTGCCCCGCTAGCTTCTTCGCCTGCAAAGAGCTGCGCTTCCGTGATAATCCTTACGATCCGTTTCCCTTCCGGTATGGCGACAGAGCCTTTGACCAGATGAAAAGGATGACGCTGAACATCGGCAATGACCGGCTCGGCAAAAGCAAGCGGGCTTTTCCGAATGGTCAGCTTGCCGATCGTGGCATCCCAGGCAAGGGGCATGCATTTGTCTTGATAAACCGTTTTGCCATCGGCGGGAAATAAAATCATCTCCGCATTTTCAAGTCCGGCTTTACGCAGCAATTCAAGGGTATATTCCGCCGCCGCCAGATGCGAAGTCGAGGTCTGCGGTAATTCCTTCCGCCAAAGATTTTCAATCCCGTTATAAAGACGGTTCCGGTCAACACAACGCAACAACTTCGTAAACAACTCGTTCATTTTTCGCTTTCTTTTTTTGTGTCACCTTCTCTGCAACATTGAAATGAAACCTTGTCAATATAAATTGCTTTTAAAATTCACCAAATGAACTGTTGATTTTCTTTGCATTCAGCATCCTGCCAGAGTAATGCGTCAGTTAAACTTGGTAACAGAGGAATTCTTTTTAACAACAAAAAGCACGAAACGACCCGAAAAAATTTCATGGGAAACGGTTTTACTGGGGGAATTCATTGTTCATCCCATGAAATTTTTTCGGGTCGTTAGTGTCTTTCGTTGTAAAAAAAAACGCTGCACTCAGTTACTGACGGATAACTCTTTTTGGACGGGGTTGTCTTAAAATCATCAAAAATCTCTTGCATTCACTGGGACGCACCGTTAGATTAATGGGATCATGTCGACGTGAACTCATTGATTCTACTGGTGGAGAGGACAACGAATATTCGGCACCACCTGCGTACAGGAAACCTGCATGCGTCCCGGATGAAGTCGGTATTGCCGATATGCCTAGAACTGAAAAAGGATTGCAGCGATGAAACGTTTAAAAATTGGGATCTGCGGCAATGCATCAAAGGCCGGCCTTTATGCGGAGGCCGGATTTGATTATATGGAGATTAGTGTGGCAGGGGAACTCATGCCGGAAAAGCCCGCATCAGAATTTGCAGGGGTACTGCATGATATTCGTTCCTCTTCCATGCCCTGCTGTTGTGCCAATGGCTTTCTGCCCCCTGACCTGAAAGTTTGTGGTAGCGAGATTAATCGCAAACGATGGATTTCCTATGCTGAAATTGCCTTTAGCCGGGCAGTGCAAGCCGGTGTGGATACGATTGTGTTTGGCTCCGGAGGAGCAAGAAGGTGCCCTGAGGGATTTTCTGCTGCAAGTGCGTCAGAGCAAATTCTGGACTTTTTATTGACCATTGCTCCCCTGGCAGAAAAACATGGAGTCACTCTGGTGATCGAACCGTTGCGTAAAAAGGAGTGCAATATGCTGACCAGCGTCGCAACTGCATCGACTCTTGTTTCACGGGTCAATCACCCTAATATCCGTCTGCTGGTTGATTCCTTCCATTTTCTTACGGATGATCTCGACACAGAGGGCTTGGTTTGGAGTCTGCCGTTGATCACACATGCTCATGTTGCAACAGTGCCAAGCCGACGAGTACCCGGCTTTGAAGAATGTGGCCTGACACAATTTCTGGAAATCCTTAAAAAGGGAGGATACCAGGGAAGGATATCGTTCGAAGGAAGCATTGATGACTTCAAAACCGATGCGGAAAAATGCCTCTCTTTTCTTCGCAACAGCTGGGATGCCATTCCATAAACAAAGCAACTTCGCGGTTTTGCAATACCATGCCCCATGATAAAAAAGTTTGTGCTTTTTCGTGCCTTTCGTGGTTAAAAAACCTTTTGGACAGGGGATATCCGCAATGGGCCAAAAGCCTGTGAATTCAAGTTATAAAAATTCGGAGGAGCTGACCGATGCAATACGAGGAAATTCCACTTTGGACGAAACTTGCAAATGACTCCGTACTCAAGCGCTTTCAGCCCCCGGATCGGGTTGCCCGCCCGGGTCTTCTGGTCGTTCCCGGCGGGGGCTATGGAGGGGTTTGTGAGTCAACAGAGGGGCATCCTGTTGCCGAGCACTTTGCCGGACTTGGCTTTCAGGTATTTCAGCTGAAGTACCGGGTTCACCCGAACCTGTATCCGGCTCCCCAGCAGGATTTAGCGCGAGCCATTCGCCTGATCCGGCGGCATGCGGACGCCTGGCAGGTACTCCCGGGGCAGCTGGCTATCTGTGGTTTTTCAGCGGGCGGACATCTGAGTGCCTGTGCAGGCACAATTTCTGCAGAGCTTCCGACTCAGGATGGGGATCATACCGATACCGAAAGCGCCCGTCCGGATGCATTGATTCTTTGTTATCCGGTCATCTCCTTCGGTCCGTTTGCTCATATTGGCAGCGGAAAAAATTTGCTGGGAGAGCGTTTTGATGAGCTGGCAGCAACCTTTTCACTGGAGAATCAGGTGACATCGGATACCCCGCCGGCGTTTCTCTGGCATACGATTGAAGATCAGGGGGTACCCTGGCAAAACAGCCTGTTGTTTGCGGAAGCCATGGTCAAACAAAATCGCCCCTGCGAACTGCATCTTTTTCCCAGTGGCCGGCACGGCATGCAACTGGGATATGGCAGGAAAGATATCGGCCTGTGGCCGCAAATGGCCCTGAATTTCCTCTGTTCCACCTGCGGTTTCACGCTAAGCTGACTTCATCCTTTCGTTGTTAAACTGGAATTATTTTGCAGGCAGCAGCTCCGGATTTGCCGGTCCGAAATGTTTCAGCATAACGATCGGGTCGGTATCGGATGCATTGGTAATTTGCACCCCATTTTTTGCAGCTGTTTCGGAGACAAAATATTCATCGCTGGTGAGTTGGCCATAGCGGATCAGAGCCGGTGTTTCCAGTTTATGCTGGTTGATGCTGCCAAATCCCTGCACCATAATCAGCCCATAAGCCGCGGCATCCCGGATGCATACACTACGCCCTGGAAGAACCGTCAATTCCTTCGCCGATACCGCCTCAGACCGGTAACAAATCCAATATTCGAGAAAACCATCCTCGCGCATTTCGGCTTCAGGGCGTACCGGAATCGGCGCCATAAAACGGTGTTTGGCGAATTCCGGATCGACATTCAGTTCCCAGTCAATGACTTCGAGCAGGTAATCCACATTTCCAATACGGTCGGGAGGACAATCCTTCCACAGCAGGCTTGATGGCACAATCTGATCATCCACCAGGCTTTGATACATCGCGTAGACGTCGCTGGCAAACTGCGGTTCATAGGTGCACAGGCTGCCAGGAGCATGAAGAACGCCTGGCGGTACATCCCAGCCGGTGCCGGGAGCCAGACGGTATGCGCTGGACAGATTGGTGATCTTGTTGTCCCCCTTGCTGAAATCGGTCAGGCATTGGCGCACCTGTTCACGGGTCGTTCCTGGCAACAGTCCGAAAAAAGTATAGGGAAAATGTCCGCCATGATTATTTAACTGCGGCGGGAAAAAGTAGCATTCGGGTTTACCGTGCCGGCCCACCAGTCTGGCATGTTCCTCGCGATGATGGATGTGATGTGGAAGCGGCCCCAGATTGTCGAAGAATTTTGAATAGACCGGCCAGGCGTGATATTCATTCCAAAGACGTTCGCCAACCAGCTCAGCACCCAGTTCATCGACGCAATCAGTCAGCGGAACAAGCTTACCGTTTCCGGCAACCAGATGGCTGATGCCCTCGTTTTTTCCAGTCAGAGGACCATTGTCCGCCGGTGTTGTGCTGCTTAGCCAGCGTTCATCAATGCCGCCGCGTTCGCCGCCGAGCGCGTAATAATCATCCGGATGCAGTTTGATGCGCCGCCCTGGTATGCAGAAGGAACGTGGCACCCAGTTCGGGGCCAGACGTAAAATTCCCTTTCCATCGGCAAAAGTCTTACGGATTGTTTGAGCCTGTGACATACGTTTTCTCCTTTTTTCGTAATGCGTCAGATGATTCCAGGTAACAGAGATTCTTTTTTAACAACGAAATACACGAACCGACACGAAAAAAATCATGGCAAGTCCCACACATGAAAGAAGTTACCGCCACGGCCATGATTTTTTTCGTGTCGGTTCGTGTTTTTTCGTTGTAAAAAAAATCCTGCCACCCGGCTTCAGTGACGCATTAGCTTATTTCAGTAATGGAGTTCAAACAGTTCCCCGTCATCGAGACGGGGAATTTCAAAAGTTATCAGGGCGTTGTTCTCTGTAAACTTCATGGAACCGTTATCGGAAGCACGAATGCAGCTGCGGAGGCGTTTTGCCTCCGGCAGGCGGAAGGTCAGGCGAAGATCATGCAAGGGGATATTGGGCAGTTCATCCTGGTAATTGACAATTCCCAGAATCAGGCACTGCTCCGTTGCGCTTTGCAGAAGCGTCAGCTCCGTGGAGGCAGGAAGGTTTTCGCTGTTGACGACAAAGGCGGGCAAGTTTCTTTGCAGAAAATCCCCGGCAAATTTCTGCTGGCTCCAGTTTCGGATTCCCAGCACGTTGGAATAAAACCAGAAACACTTTCCCCTGCCCCAAACATTTTCGCTCATCCCCGCAAACTCTGTCGTTTTGCCAGGCGGATTGGAATGAATGGACGCATAATGTTGGGCATCATTCACCGGGAAATCCGGCAGATTCACAGGGGCGTGCACGGTGGCAGTCGTGCTCATGGCAAGCGGGCAAACACCATTGGCAGACAGCATTTCACCAGGCAGAGCCAGATAACTGCAGCTTCCCGTATCTTTACCGGAGGCCTGTACTCCGAAGACATCCGCCAGATAAAAATCCCTCAAATGATCCTGTTTGCGGATGTGACGGGAGGTGTTGCCGGTGGCGATCAGCAGTCCTCCCCCGGCAGTGAATTGCCGGAATTTCTCATACTCGCTTTCCTCCAGGAAATCCGCATTAGCAGTGATCAGAGCTTTCAGCCCGCCGTAATTGTCCGTTCTTTCGGTGATCATACGGTATGGGATATGCAAGCTTTGCAGGAGACTAGTAATCCCCAGCAATTCTTCGATGACCGGATCGTGACGCTGCCCCATGTTTCCCTCAAAATCTGCAACCTGCTGCAAGCTCATGCCATTGCGATTACGGTCAACGCAGCTTCTCGTCGAAAAATAGACGCCGACCTCGCCGGCAGGAACGGGCCGGTGCCTGGCAACCAGATTTTTGAAGGGCTTCAGGCGTTGATTCAAAGCCTGAAGGCGATCATAAAAAGCTTCTTCGAGGGTGCCGTCTGGATTGATTGCATCGATAAAGAAATACGCTCCGGCATTTGCCAGTGTTGTCAGTGCATGCAGGTAAAGCTCATCGTCGGATTTGCTTGAGGTATGATCATTCAGATTGACACAGCGCGAGGTCATGAACTCATAAGGCATCTGCGTGGAATAGCCGGCAAAAACTTTCACCCCAAGACGCTGCTGATTCTTGCCCCCATAAAAATCGCCGGAGGCATAGTCGGATGCTTCCGCGATTCCGGCACTCTGACCGAGCAGCCAGCCATGCAGAACCGGTGAAAACTGGTGGGTGACCGATATCTCCGGCCGGGCAGCACGTGCTGTCGCAGTCAGCTTCTCCGCAAATTCTGACAAGCTATCTTCCCGAAATTCCTGAAATCTGCGCCAGAGGGCACTGTCCCAGTCCAGCGTGCCGGGAATTTCTGCTCCTGTGAGCTGCCGGAATGCATTTTTACAGGCATCGCAGCAGCACACCATCGGCCAGAAGGTCATGTCGATAAACAGCCCGGCGATCGGATAACGCACAATTTCCAGGATTTGCTGTTGGAAGAACTGGACAATTTCAGGGTGATTGGGACAGGAATAGTGATAACGCCCGGAATGGGTCATTCCATTGCTGTCGCGCATCCTGCATGCCGGGAATCGGCTCGCCGAATCATTGTGATAATTAACCGTATAATAGGCTACCGGGACGATGCCGGAGGCCTGCAACCCGCTGACCGTGTCGGCAAAGATATTGCGTCCCTTGAGTCCCTCATGCATATGCCCGAATTGTGTGGGATAGTAGCAGTTCCCATTGTGATCACAGGCATAGACCATTGCCGAATCGACACCGGATTTCCTTACCAGACGGACATATTCGGCAGGATCAAAACGGCTCATGTACCGGGGAAGCTGATCCGTAATGTGATTGTCTATCAGTAAGCGGGAATAGCATTTTTCAATCCAAGACATGCACTCACCTGCTAGTAAATAGAGAACGTCCAAAAAAGTTGTTTAACCACGGAATACACGGAATACTTGGGGTGGGCTGGCGCCCACAGCCCATAGTTATCAGCTGTCAGCTGTCAGCCTGTCCATCAAAGTCAATTGTCCATCGTCTACGTCCATAGGGTCCATACGGTCCATAGGGTCCATAAGGTCTATCGTCTATCGTCCATCGTCTATCGTCCATCGTCCAAAAACCTTCTTCGAAAAGCAAGAAGTTGGGCCATAGTAGTACGGAATACACGGATTTTTTTTAGAAATTGTTTCTTTGACGGATGAGATCGCTTATATTTAGTATATCCTTGACAGCACGAAATGCTGCACGCATAAAACAGGTATTGATAGCACAAAACATGCTTTGTGAACATTTTTTCAGTTTGAATATCACGCCAGGCACCCTCTATCACGGCAGCTGGGTTGCCGGGCGTGTGGAGCGAAACCGCCGTATTTATGATTATGAGTTTGTATATTTTTCAAGCGGTTCAGGGCGGGTCATCACGGAAGATACGACATACTTCTGCCGCAGGGGATCCGTAATCATTATACCACCCGGACAGGTGCATTGCACCATTGCGGATGCCGCCGTCGAACGCTGGTGCATCCATTTTGACTGGTTCGGCACCTGTCGCGCACATCGTGAAAAAGAACGCATCTGGGTCTTTCTCGACAGTGATGAAGTCTTCGAAACATCCCTGATGGCTGAAAGCCCGACCGGGATTTTCGACGTCCGGTTCCCCTTTCAGAATGATCTGCCTGGCAAAAGTTCTTTAGAAATGTTCAATCTTCTGGAATCGTTTTTCCGTGTTGCGCCTGATACTCTGACCGGTCTGCTTCGAAAGCGCGGTCTTTTTCTCGAAATTCTTTCTCTGGCACTGAACCAGTTTCCTGGCAGTGTGGAGGCAAGCAATGAACGTCTCAACCCCCGATTCTTTCAGGCAAAAAGCAGCATGGACAGTTCCTTTGCGAAACCGGAATTCGGACTCGCTCAGCTTGCCGGGCGCTTGCGTATTACACCCAATCATCTGACCAAATTATTCCGCCAGAAACTCGGTATGAGCGCATTGGACTACCTGCAAAACCTGCGCCTGCAGCTGGCCGCGGAACTGCTCCGTGAAAACAGCCTCAATATACAGGAAGTCGCGCAGAAATCCGGCTTTGCAAACGCAAACTATTTCACCCGTATTTTCCGCCTGCGGCACGGTTTAACGCCAACCGCATTCCGCCGGATGGCGCTATCTACAATTGAGCCTTGAGGCTGCAGGGGGATGTAGCGCAAGTATGCGCTACCACAGAACGGCAAAATTGAAAGAGGACGAATGGAACATATTTCTGCCCCCTGCAACTGCGAACGTTCGGGCGTAGGAGAGCAAACAGAAATCACAACCGGGACGGTTGCGCCACTTTTTAAACCTGCCCCCTGCAACTGCGAACGTTCGGGCGTAGGAGAGCAAACAGAAATCACAACCGGGACGGTTGCGCCACTTTTTAAACCTGCCCCCTGAACCCTATCCCTGTTTAATCATCAATGCGGCATATGCGCCGTCGTGTCTTTCATCCGGGAGAAGTTGTTGCTCCTTTAGCAGTCTGAAATCCGGATAGCGTTGCAGGAAGCGTGCGGTTTGCGCAGAATTTTCTTCGGGTTCGATGCTGCAGGTGCTGTAGACCAGGCGTCCACCAGGGCAAAGCAGCTTCCGGCTGCTGTCCAGGATTGCTGATTGCAAGGTCACCAGTTCCTGCAACTTGCTGTTGCTCCAAGTCCAGCGTACATCCGGTCGTCTGCGAATGACGCCGGTATTGCTGCAAGGCACATCCAGCAGCAGGGCCTGCAGACTGGCTTCCGGCAAATCCGCTTGCAGGGCATCCGCGGCAGCGATATCCACATTGGTGTATCCAGCAAGATTTTCCCGCACCCGTTCGAGGCGGGTCTCCGAGCGATCCCGGCAATACAGCATCCCCTGATCTTCGAGAGCTTCCAACAACAACAGAGATTTTCCGCCGGGCGCACAGCACAAATCTGCAACCCTTTCGCCGGGATTTACCGATAGCAAGGCCGGTGCCAGAAGCGTCGAGGGATCCTGAATATAAAATTCACCGGGCACCGACAAAAGTTCTGTCAAATTGGCCGTCTGCCCTTCCGCAATCCGATACAGAGCCTGGCCAGGTGCCCAGGAAAATTCCGGCAGCTTTTCCAGAACTGCAGGCAGTTGCCGATTGGCCTTGCAACAACGGCGCAAAATGATTTCAGCAGGGCGTTGCCAGAGTTCCGCCCAGCGAGCAATGGTTTCTTCCGGCCAGATTTTCCGCCAGTGCAGATACAATTCCTCAGGCAGCTCCAGACGCACGTATGCTGGCGCATCCGCCAATTCTGCAAGCAGATTTTCTTTGCCTCCCAAAGCAGTAAGGCGTCTCAACAAGGCATTGACAAAGCCTGCCTCCACGTTGGAATATCTTTTTTTTACATATCCGGTGGCGGTATCGACGACTGCGGCGTCAGGCAAGCCATCCAGAAAATATAATTCCGCAAGTGCCCACCAGAGCACCCGGCGCAATCGCGGGCGGATTTTGCCTTGGCTGTATTTATCCAAGAGGAAATCGAAAGAAGCCCGGTGCCTGCTGATAGTAAAGAGCAGGTTCTGCAGCAGAGGCCCCTGTCCAGATGATGCCTGTTTGGGTAGAGCATGTTCATCATTGCTGCCCGACAAAGCCAAAATCACCCCCGAAAGCGCTTCCAAGGCTGTCGACTTCTCACGGATTCGGCCACTGCCTGATTTTTTTTGCATGATTTTCCGGCTTTATTTTCGTTTTCAAATGAAAAGAGATTATAGTAATGATTCCAAATTCTTTTCCTCACCCCGCTTAAGCGGACATGTCTTAAAATAAACCGACTTTGCTAAAAACACGAATCTGCATCAGGAATCTGACTTATGAAAAAACTCGCCAATATTCATCTGTTGCTTGCATCCAGCTCTTTTCTCAGTGCTGCATTGCTTTGCAGCTGTGCCAACCTTGGCGCCACCGAACCCGTATTAGGGGGGGGGGCTGTGCCGTCTTCCTCCACCTATCATTTAAGCGGGGAAAGCCGTTTTTCTTCCGCCCGGGAAACTTCAGCGAAACCGGTTACCGTTGCCCAGTATGATGATTCCAGCCTGGTGCGTGAACTGGCCGCCCTGCGCGCCGATTTCAGAGTCTTGCAGGAGGATAACCAGAAGCTGGCCTTTCGTATGGAAAATCTCGAACGTGAAAATCTTGCAAAAGATGCGCAATTGAAAGAATTGCAAAGCCTCCTTTCCGTTCTCGACGGGCAGGTCGCCTCTGCCGACAAGCAGTGGAGCGAACGCATGGAAAACCTGAAGCGGAATATGGATGCCGAACGCGAACAGCGCCGTAAACAGCTGGAAAGCCTCAGCTCCAATGTAGCTCAGGAATTATCGCGAGTGCAAAGCAGACCCCAGCCACAAACACCTCCACCCACTCCCGCCGGAAATTTCAAGGAAATTGTTATTCAGAAAGGCGATACCCTCAGCACCATTGCCACAGCAACCGGTACAACTGTACTGCAGCTCAAGCAGTTCAATGGACTGCAAAGTGATAATATCCGCATCGGCCAAGTACTGAAAATCCCCGTCAAATAAAGTTTTTAACAACGGAAAAACACGAAAAAAATGTGTTTTTTCGTGCTTTTTCGTGCTTTTCGTCGTTTAAAAAATCCTCCCCTGCCCCCTTAACGAAAGAAAGCCCATGGAAAAACTTCACAAGGATATCCTGGCTTTACTGCGGCGGAATGCCAGAATCTCGAATCAGGAGATTGCTGACAGACTGAACAGTAAAGTCGAAACGGTTGCCGCGCTGATCAAAGAGATGGAAGAGGAGCGCCTGATTCTGGGGTATGCCGCCATCATTGCACAGGAAGCCGAAGAGAACGAAGTGCGGGCCATTATTGAAGTGCAGGTTCAGCCGGAACGTGACACCGGCTTTGACAATATTGCCCGAAAACTCTCCCGCTTTCCGGAAGTGGTTGCTGTGCACCTGGTTTCTGGCCGCTATGATCTGCGCCTCGAAGTCGTCGGCAATTCTCTGCAGGATGTCGCTTCCTTCGTGGCCAGCAAACTGTCCTCACAGGATGGTGTGAAATCAACGGCAACACATTTCCTGCTGAAAAAATACAAGGAAGCAGGTTTGGCACTGGGCAAGGATGAAAAGCATGAAAGACTTAAAATCGTCCCCTGATTGGGTGGCAAAACATATCGCCTCTCTCCCGAAAAGTGGTATTCGGGATTTTTTTGAACTGGTCAACTCGATGCAGGACGTGATTTCGCTGGGCATTGGCGAGCCGGATTTCGACACGCCATGGCATATCCGGGAAGCGACCATCTACGCACTGAACCGTGGCTTCACCAGCTATACTTCAAATCTCGGTGACCTGCGCCTGCGCAAAGCAGTCTGCAATTACGCCAAAGAGCAGTTCGGACTCGAATATCGCCCGGATTCGGAATGCATCATCACCGTTGGTGTCAGTGAAGGGCTGGATCTGGTGTTGCGTGCAGTGCTGAATCCCGGGGATGAGGTACTCTATCACGAACCCTGCTACGTCTCTTATGCGCCAACCATCCGCATGACGCATGCGGTTCCGGTACCGGTGCAGACTTATGAAAAAAATGATTTTGTGCTGCAGGTATCCGATCTCGAGGCAAAGGTCACGGATCGCACCCGGGTGCTGCTGCTGAACTATCCCAACAACCCAACCGGAGCCGGGCTGACCATTGCTGACAAGAAAGCCCTGGCGGATTTTGCCATACGGCATAATTTGCTGGTAATCAGCGATGAAATTTACGAGGAATTGAGCTACATTCCACGGTCTCCAAGCATCGCGTCTTTACCTGGAATGCGGGAACGCTCCGTCGTTCTCAATGGCTTCAGCAAGGCCTTTGCCATGACCGGCTACCGCATCGCCTACGCCATTGGCAATCCGGCAATCATTGATGCAATGATGAAAATTCATCAGTACTCGATGCTTTGCGCATCGAGTATCGCCCAGGCAGCAGCGCTGGAAGCTTTGCAGAACGGTGCGATTCCCCGAGAAGAGATGCGCTCAGAATACGAACAGCGCCGCAATGTCATTGT
>JAQVUB010000468.1 GCA_028699735.1 Lentisphaeria bacterium
CCGATCCGACCGATCCGACCGATCCGACCGATCCGACCGATCCGACCGATCAACCGATCATGGATGGGATCGAAAACCTCCCCAACAACTTACCATTTACAACTTACAACTTACATGGGTTGTGGACGCCAGTCCGCCCCAAGTCTTCCATGGTCTTCCCTAAAAAACTGGCACAGAAGACCTGCTTGCGGCGGCAATTCTACTCCGGCGACTCCATGCCAAACTGCCGGAATGACTCCACCTTAATCTCCTGCCCGTGCACTTTGAACTGCATCCCCGCACGCAACCAGCCGCAGTCCCGAGCCGTTTGATAACAGAACGCACCTTGAACATACCCGATCCGCATAGCGCCAAAACCTGCATTCAGACGGTTCAGCGGCAGATAATGCGACAACAGCACATAATGCTCCTTGATGCTATCGGTGCGAGACAAAACAACACTGCTGATCGCATTCAGAACCTGTGGGCATTTTCGGGGCAAAGGACACTCTTCGCAGCCAAGAGACTGGCAGCTGAAACAGGCTATGGTCATGCGCAAGCAACTCTTCCCCTGTGACTGTGGGCAACCTAAAATCAGGCTGTCATTCCCTTTAATTGCGCTTCCGTTATTATCAACACGCCCCGCTCCTGTATATGTTCCACAACTGCTGGAATGACCTTCTATTCCATCTTTCACCAGACAGCGCTCTCCACTGACTTCAACACGACAATGCTGTTTGCTCAAGCAACTGTTCAGTTCGCGCGTCGCAATGCCCTGTGCATCAAAATTCCGGGTGCAAATATCAGTTTCCCTGCGGTTCCGGCCCAGCAGAAGCCGATCACCACCCACCAAATGAACCAAAATACCTTCCATCGACAAAGTCAGCCGGTGCACAAGAACATCGGACGGAGGAGGCAGAGACAACTGCGACAACTCCTGATCAATATGATCCTCATATAAAGTCAAACCCTGCCACACAGCAGGGGCACGCAAAGAACGGGCTACCAGCTCATTCACCGTCAATTCAGCCCGGTCACCCAAATCTTTATAAAAATTAACCGCATCCTTGATCTCAAACTCCGAGGCATTGCCATGCATCTCGATACGCTCAAAATTGACCTTCACCTCATTGACGACCGTCTGAGCGCTCTGCTGCTGGCAATAAACCGGAAATTCATTCTGAGCTTCATAATAATGCCGTTTGCCACCATGAAGATAAACAATACTCCAGTCGAGTGCTAAAAGCCCGTAGGTGCCTTCAGGGGGACGCCAATTGATGATATATTCCCGGTGCTGACCGGCCTTGAAATGCGGAAAAGAACGGCTGAACAGTTCTTTTTCAGCAGCAGAAAGGACATTGCAGCGGACGATCACCTGCAAATTCTGCAAATCAGGCCCGAGGCATTCCAGATAAACCCGCATCGGAGTATTGACACCCTCCATAAATAATCGGCTGGAATCAAGACGAATTCGCAAGTCCCGGCATTCCCCGCTGCCGGCATCAATGCTATCCTTTTCCTGCGTGTCCGTTTCTGCTTCCAGGCCCCGTGTTGGCACGTGGATATCAGCAGCACCCAAGGCGTTGTTCTCCTGCGGCAATCCCTTCCCTGCCGGTAAACCCGTTTCGGTCGCCCCCCCATTACTGACAGCATCGCTGGACTCATCTGGAACAGGCATGGGCTGTTCCTGTCCGCAATACTGGCAAAAAATCTCACCCTCCGCTAAAGGCATCCGGCATTGCTGGTTACTGCACAATCTCATCGTTGTCCCTCGATCCGGGGTGGCCTGATGAATCAGACGAAAAAAAATCAGGAGAGCAAATCATGGGAAGGATTCCTCCTGGCCTCAGCGTACGATATTGACATCGTTGTTGCCACGGTGTTTGGCCGCATCACTGGCCACTTCCATCGTCTTGTTGAACATGCGTTCCGCCTGCGCCTCATGCTCTTCCTGCAACTTCTTGCGCTCGGCAAACTCGCACTCAAGATCCTCACGCTGGCGGCTAAGCATCTGCGCCAGTGCCTTGGCCGCTTCGGGACTTTTTTCGGCAACACTGGCTAAAATCTGTTCCGGACTCATCCCAGCCTGCTGCTGCTGTTTCTGCAGAATCAGCAGCTGTTCACGCTTCTTCTCATCCGGTTCCAGCATGATCAATGTGGTAAGGTCCTTACCGCTGAAAATCTTCGCACGCTCTTCAAGATCATCCCGGGCGATCTTCTTTTTCAACTCCTTGATGCGAAGCCACTTCTCCGTCTCATCGATCTCCCGATCCACTTTCAAAGCATAGATTTCGCTTTCCGTTCGGGCATCCGCCAGACTAGTTTCGCGGCTGAATTGATTCCACTGCGTTTTCACTCCAATCTGGTGTGAGACCTTTTTCATCTCCTCAGCCATCTCAAAATCCACCTGCTGGACTTGTAGCTGCTGCGACTGTACCTGCAATAAGCGGTTCAGTTCATAATCCCGTTTGCCGGCTGATATCTCCTTTTCCTGAGCCAGCTGAGCAACGTATTCGGCAAGGTCATGTTCATCCTTGAAACTGTGCATCCGGTCTGAACTGATCAATTCCCGTAATTTCTGGGTGAATTCCAGCTCACGCCGTTTGCTTTCATATTCCCCCATCTGCTGACGCAACTTTTCATATTCAGGACTGATGAACTCCGCCGAAGAAGTCCTTACCAGCTGCAACCCAAGCCTGCTCAGCCCCTTCCCGGCAGCCTCCTCGACCATCGCATCAAGGCGGATACGGCGTTCAGGATCCTTAACCAGGTCTTCGATGGTCGCCGCATCGCACATCGCCGCAACCGCATGCCGGAGATCCCCCTCCATCTGTTCAAGAATTTGCGCGCAGGATAGCCTGCGTTCCTGCTTCAGGCCATTGACCATAAAACGCTCCGCCTCCTTGGCATCGAAGAGA
>JAQVUB010000036.1 GCA_028699735.1 Lentisphaeria bacterium
ATGGGACGTATGGGACGTATGGGACGTATGGGACGTATGTATAGGACTATGGGATCAGAAACTATCATTGTACGTCCCATTGTCCCATTCATACGTCCCATACGTCCCATACGTCCCATGAAATTCTCCGCACCTCGCACTACAGAAGACTGAGGCATTACTTTTTAAGTCGAATAATCGATGACATCGAGGGGGAAATAGCCGTGTCTTTTTCAGGAAATGTCATAAATGGGGGGGGCATCCAAAGAGATAACACAACGAAAGGCGGGAAAAAACACGAACATTTTATAGAGTTGGATTGGTGAGTTATCCTAACATTCAGAAATTTTGACGAAGAAAACTCAGGTTGGGACATCAGCTTTACTAGAAATTTTTCGAGTTTTTCGTTGTTAAAAAGCATTTTGGACGGGGTCTATTTATTTTGCTTATAATCTGCGGTGAGGGAATCAGATTTTTCTTTATCGCCTTCGAAGCGCGGGAAAAGGAGTGCTTTGCCGAATTGCTGGAGATAATCCTCGAGTCTGGTAACCATGGGCAGTCTCAACTTGTGCCGGTTATGATGATGCAGGGAGGATCGGCCTTCCCCAAGCCATCCGAAATAGCGGAAAAAGCCGAGCATGACCATAGCGATTAAAAACATCAGGGAGAGGCAGGCGAAATAACCCCAGCGCCAATGCAGTTCCGGCATATGCTCAAAATTCATGCCATAGACCGAGCCGACGAAGGAAAGGGGAATAAACAAGGTGGAAATAATAGTCAGTACCTTCATAATCTCATTCATCCGGTTGCTGATGCCGGAAAAATACAAATCCATCAGGGAGCTGGAATACTCCCGGTAGCTGTCGAGCGTTTCCAGTATCTGCAGGCAGTGATCCTGGCAATCCCGCAAGTAAGGGCGTGTGCGTTTCCGGATCAATCCGCCTTCATCCCGTTCCAAAGCGCTCAACACATCGCGCAATGGCCATAACGATCTGCGAATTTCCATCAATTCACCTTTCAGGGCATGAATTCTTGACAGAATCTGTGCGGTGCTGTGGCGTGTCACCTCCGCCTCGATAAGATCAAATTTATTGCCCATATACTCAAGCCATGGGAAATAATGATCAATGATGGCATCCAGCATGGCATAGAGCAAATAATCCGCGCCCTGACTGCGCAGGCGACTGCCTTCACGACGCAGACGAAACCGAACCGCATCCAGGCAATCACCAGGACGTTCCTGTAATGTCACCAGCAGTTCTTTTTTCAGAAAAAGGCTGATTTGTTCGCTCTCGGTTCCCTGTTCATTCCAATGCAGCATTTTCATGCAGACATAAAGGTGTTCTTCATACTGGTTGGTTTTCACGCGTTGCCGGGTATTAAGCGCATCCTCCAGAGCCAAGGGGTGAATATTCAGTGTATTGCCGAGTTCGTGAAGCAGATGGATGTTTCCCAAACCGATAATATTCAACCAGATGAGTGCGTTTGGAAGACGAACTTTGAGAGCTTCGGACAAGTTGTCGCAGTCATATTCGAGCAATTGCTCTGCATTAAACTGCATGACATGGATGCGATCCGCCATCAACGCATTTTCAGGGGCGCGGAGGGTTCCCGGGGGAAGTCCTGGAACGACATTATAACGTAACGAATTGCTGGAAGCGGACATGCCCTGACTCCTGAAAAAACAAACTAAAAACTCTGAACTTCAATGCGAAAGTATCCTGCTTTTTGAAGATTTTTTAATAGACAGGGGACCGGAATGGATAATAATGAACCAGATAGACACAAATGAACCCGTTTTTAATAGACGGGATGGACGAACTTCCAGCAACTTACAATTTAAAACTTAAAAAGGTTGTGGAAGCCAGTCCACCCCGTGTTCTGTCCGTGATTACATTTCGGAAAATCCTTCTTTTCCAATGCCGCAATCCGGGCAGACCCAGTCATCGGGCAGGTCTTCAAAGGCAGTGCCCGGAGCAATGCCATTGTCGGGATCGCCCTTTTCGGGATCATAAATATAGCCACAGACACATTCATACTTTTTCATCGGTGTTCTCCTTTAGTTTCTGCCGAAGGAAGGATACTATCGAGCCACCGGCGCCACCGCCGATAATCCGGCTATAATAGAAAACCTTCTCGAACATCAGTAAACTATATACGCTGATATTCGTTTTGTCTGCATGCCTCGGTAATACGTCAACGCCCCTTCCATGAAATTTTTTCGGGTTGTTTTGTGCTTTTCGTTGTTAAAAAAGAACTCCTCCGTTACCAGCTTCACTGACGTCTGACATGCCTCGATTTGCATTACTGGCCATGATTTCTGTAGCGGATTGCCAAAGGCGTGATTCAAGGCTATATTTTGAAAAGTATTTTTGGTCAAAAATGGCAGGAGGTTTTTCAGTATGTCAGGGACAGAATCTGAGCGCAATAATCATAAATATTCCGAATCCCTTTTTTCGGATTCGGATTCGGCGCAGACCCTGGCCAGATTAAAAGAGGCAGTCGTCCAGGAACGAAAACGGCGCAAGGCTGTTTTTCTTAAATACATTCTACCCTTCTTCATTCTCCTTCTGTTCTTAGCCGGCTATGTGCTGCGCAAGCCTGTCACGTATATTTTTCGTGGGCCTCAGCCGTTTGAAATGCCCCCCGAAAATGATTCAGGGCATGATCCTGTGGAAAGCGTTGAAAAAGTGCAGCAGAAGTTTGGCAATCCGGAGGCCGCCATGAGAATTCATCTTCGCTTTATGGAGGAGGCTTATGCTCCTGAAGGGATTCTCGAATTGGCGCATTCCGCGGTTGAAAGCAAGCCCAGTGAAATCTTCCTCACACTGGAATTTCGACAGGGCACCCCCGACGAAGGCGACCATCAAATTCTCATAAACGGTCAAAGCGAAGTTGACCTCCAAACAGGCGGAGAACCGCGACGGATCGACTTCAGGCAGACTCTGAAGGAGGAAGATTTTATTCTGGCTCTGGAATCCGTTCATGCGAAAATCTATGGCAATGGGAGTAAACCGCTGAAACTCCGTCTCAGTAAGGAATTATTGGAAAAGCGCCGTCAGCAGAAGGAAGCCGCTCCGCCAGTGATTTTGCCGGAAAAAGGCGCGGCGGAAATCAAAGCGACAGACAAGGCCATCATATTACCGGATTTTAAAGCAGACACCACGATTATTTCCCCCTGATGAGCATCTTCGAAACCGATCAATTTTTTTCAGAACAATCGCCTTTGCGAAACGTCAGTCGAGATGATGGCATCTGCTATGAGGTCAGGCCGCAGCAGGTGCGCATGGCACATGAAATTGCCACTGCCTTTGAAGAACGGCAGCATCTTTGTATTGAAGCTCCCACTGGTGTTGGCAAGACCTTTGCGTATCTGGTTCCGGCCATTCATTACGCGTTTGAAACGAAGCTTCCTGTGGTGATCAGCACGCATACGATTAATCTTCAGGAGCAAATCCTCAAAAAAGATCTGCCCCTGTTGAATCGTCTGCTGGATCGTGATATCTCCTGCGCGGTCGGCAAGGGGCGCAGCAATTATCTCTGCCTGAGGCGCCTGAGTAAAATTGCCGACTTGGAATTGGAACTGTTTTCCGATCCGGGGGTTTCCGGTGAAATCAACCAGCTTCTGAACTGGGCGGAGCAGACTGATAGTGGTGACTATTCCCAGATGGACAGTCCAGTATCTGGTAGCTTATGGCAGGCGGTTTGTTGTGAACGCGGAAATTGCCTGGCCAAACAATGCCCCTTTTTCCCCCGTTGTTTTCTCTTCCGTGCCCGTCGCAAGCTTGCCGCAAGTCAAATTATTATCGCCAATCATGCCTTTTTTTTCAGTTCTCTGGCGATGCGTGATGCCGATGACGGACCGCAGGATGGCCTGACTCTGCTGCCGGAATTCACTGCCGTTGTCCTCGATGAAGGACATACTCTTGAAGACACCGCAGCCACACACCTGGGGGCAAAAGCCGAAACCTTTGTCCTTAAGCATCTGCTCAACCGGCTGTATATGGATGAGCGCAGACCCCGCATGCTGACCGGCGACTCATTTTTATCAGCCCGCAAAGCAGTCAATGAACTGCGTGCACAGGCAGAATTGTTTTTCACCCGCCTGCTGGAGTGGATTCTGGCGCAAACCTCCAAGATGGTACCCTTGCGATACACTGTGCCCAACCACATCAGCAATTACCTTGATCCTGGTATCAACAACTTGTCAAACGAACTGGAACGCCTGATTGAAAACAGTGCCGGCAGTCCGGACGTCCATCAGGAATTCAAGGCCATCCGAAAGGAATTGCTTGAGCAAAATCATATCCTCAACCAATTTTTTTCCATGGAGCAGAAAGACTATGTATACTGGTTTGAACGTCAGGGGAAGGATGGCAGAGAGCTCAGTTTCCAGTGTGTCCCCGTTGAAATTGGTCCCAGTCTGCGGCAATGTCTTTTTGAAAATAAAGAGCATTTTCCGGTTGTCATCACCAGTGCGACACTGGCAATTGCCGGAGATATTTCCTTTTTTCAGCAGCGAATCGGCCTGCAGGGTGCCAAAACGGTGCTTCTTGACACCCCTTTTGATTTCAAAAAGCAGGTCAAACTCTACATTGGGGGATCCCTGCCCACTCCGGATGCCAAAGAATTCCTTTCTGAGGCCGAAAAGCATTTGCGCCATTTTCTGACTTTGACAAAAGGGCGCGCTTTTGTTTTATTCACCAGCTATGCTATGATGAATGAACTGGCCGAACGCATGAATCCTTTTTTTCAGACAGGAGGGTTTCAGGTTTATGTTCAGGGCGGTAAATACCGTCCCCGTAAAATGCTGGAACTGTTCCGGGAGCATGACCGGGCGGTGATCTTCGGTACATCCAGTTTCTGGACAGGGGTGGATGTCTCAGGAGAAGCCTTGAGTAATGTCATCATTTGCAAACTGCCTTTTGCAGTACCGGATCATCCGCTGATCGAAGCACGTGGAGAAATGATTCAGTCCCGAGGCGGTAATTCATTCAAGGAATACTCTCTGCCAGAGGCGGTTCTCAAATTCCGCCAGGGATTCGGGCGTTTGATCCGCACCCGCGATGACAAGGGAATTGTTGTCATTCTCGACAGCCGTATCAAACAAAAATTTTACGGGCGTTTTTTTCTCGAGTCCATTCCTGAATGTCCCGTCGAAATGTTTTAAGAATTTTTAAACAACGAAAGACACAAAAAAAAACACGAATTTTTCGTAGCTTTTTGTGTCTTTTCGTTGTTAAAAATCGTTTTTTTCAATCAATGGAGAAGAAAGCATGCCAAATTCAGAGTTGATCAACCTGCTTTGTGAGATGATCCGTATCGACAGCAGAAATACCATCCCCATCGAACAGGAAGGAAAACACGTTGCCACGGAACAGGCCATGGGAGAATTCGCCGGCAAAGTCATGCGGCAATACGGTTTCAAAGAAGTCGAATTTCACCCCATTGCCCCGCAAAGACCCAATGTTCTGGGAATCTATGAACAGAATGCAGACTTCCCGGTACTGGCTTTCGAAGCCCACCTAGATACGGTCGGTACCGATGGAATGACCATCCCACCTTTTGAGCCGGACATCCGGGATGGCCGCATTTACGGGCGTGGCAGCTGTGATACCAAGGGGAGCATGGCTGCCATGCTGACTGCCTGCCGGTTGATCATTGCAGAAAAATTACCGGTCAACCTGTTGTTTTTGGCCAGCAGTGCTGAGGAAACCGGCTGCCAAGGTGCCCCTTTCTGGGATTTGCAACGCTGGCAGGTTGGCGGCATCATCATCGGTGAACCGACCCTCAACCAACCGATTATCGCCCACAAGTCGCATCTGACCTTTGAACTGCACTGTCGTGGCAAAGCGGCTCATGGATCCCGCCCGGAAGCCGGAGATAATGCCATTTTTAAAGCGGGAAAACTGCTTGCCTATCTGCAAGACATTGTCATCCCGGAGTTATCCGCCACAGACAAAAAGGGGTTTGCCAGCGGAAATACCCTTTCCGTGGGATTGATCAACGGTGGCAGCAAGGCCAATATTATTGCTGACCATTGTTCTATAACCTGCGATGTGCGCCTGCTCCCAGGCAGCGGGGATGCACAGGCTTTTCTGAATCAGCTCTGTCATCAGGCCAGTACTGCATTAGGCTTCCCTGTCGAATTGGGCTACACACACATTTCTCCTGCGATGGAATCCGCGGATGGACACCCACTGCTGTTGCGAATCCAGGAAGCCATGCAAAATTTGCAATTGCCCTGTACACCGGGAAAAGTTGCCTATTGCACCGATGGCGGCATTCTGTCAAGCAAAGGATATCCCTGTATCATCCTTGGCCCAGGAGATATTCTCAATGCTCATGCCGCAGTTGAATTTGTGGAAATCGAACAACTTGAACAGGCCGCGCGGATTTATCTTGAGGTTGCACGACAGGCCGCTTGCAGGGGAATTGTAAAACGTTGACAAGACGCCGGCAGGGTGTAAGTTATTGTTTTAAGCGCTGCTGACAGCTTGTTCCTTCGACTGCCTCGCGCAAGGGATACAAATTTTCCAAATCATTGCGACTTGACTGAAACCAGGGAATTTTCTATGCTTTTATTTAAATGTACTTGTGGAAAAGCCTGTTGTGCCCAGGATTCTGAAGCGGGACAGAAAGTCGTTTGCGCACATTGTGGTGAAGAAATTCCAGTTCCATCAGCCAGCGATGCGGATTGCCTTCTGCTTTTTCGCCGTGGCGATCCGGATAACGGGCAGGCTTTGACCAGTACAGAGTTTCAGCATTTGCTGAATCGCGGCGAGTTATTCAGCTACGATTTGGTCAGCAAGGATGGAGAATGGGTTCCCCTTGGCAAGGTTTATGAGCTGCCCCCTCCCCCGGCCATCGAAATGGATGGCTCCATTGCCGAAATCGCACTGGATTTTCAAGATCTGCCGGCTGTTGAAGGTTTTGCAAAAGTCCCCAAGAAGAAAAAACGCACGGTGAAGTTTGATACTCCGGAAATCAGAACCACCAAAGCAAGTGCCCCAGGACAGCGCCCGGTCAATCTGAAAAAAAGGATTTTGACCGGAGTCAAAACGATTATCATCCTTACCGTTTTGTTTTTTGGTGGAATCCGTCTTGGACGAATCGTCAATTTTGTTTTGAAGCGTGTATCCAATGTCATGGTTGTCAACACCTTTGATGTCCCATGCAGATTTAAAATCAACGGCTACGAATGGCAGGAATTGCCCAAAAACACACATATGACACAGCCGGATGTCTATGTCGCTTTCTCCTGCAAGAAAAAGATCCTTTTTATGGAGTCGACATTAAATCCACTAACCGGAATGCCTGACAAAGCGAAAGAAGGAGCACCGGGAATTGCACTGGATCCTCCCAGTATGCGGATTCCGATCAAACCCGGTTTCGACACTGTTGTCAACCCTGGCGGACGAGGCATTTTCGGAGTCTATGATTTTTCCAATCTTTCCGGATTGTCCCTGAGCAGTCCTGAACTCAAAAGTCTTTCCACAGAACTGGCTCAGGCAAAACCCCCTGTGTCGGTTTTGAAAGTGACCCAGCAGATTCAAAATCTGGTGAGGGATACCTACAAAGAAAGCCGTAAGGATCTTTTCTTCACGAGCAAAGATTATAATTTCGAGTCTCTTGGAATCATCCGCAATCAAGACTTATCCATCCCGAAAGACAAAACGGATGCCCCTGCAAAAGCTGCAGAAAAACCGCTCTTAAGTCTTGTCTATCCAGCAGTACGAACCTTGAGCTTCCGTAACGGCTCTGTGGCCTTTGATCCGGATACAGAAGAGACCGAACGCAGCATCATCCTGGTTTCCCGTGAATTCAAACCCAAACCCGGATATTCGGTTACCGGCGCTGCCCCACGGCTGCAAATTCGTTATGAAAAAAGCTTTCTGGTTTTGCAGCTGAGCGCTTTGCAGGGCAACGTCAAAGGACTGCAGAATGCTGTGTATAAGGCACAATGGTCTTATCTTGCCCGAATGGACAAAGCCGGAAAATGGACCTGGCTGTGGACGGCTAAATACCAAAAACCTGGTGTCGGAAAAAAAGCACCCGAAGATAAAATTCTCACCATAGACCAGGCGGGTAAAGAAGCGTATCCCAACGGAAAATAAGCCGTACGTTTTTTAACCACGAAAAGACACGAAAAGACACGAAAAAAATTCATGGGAAGTCGCGTTGACTGTTAACAAGCGCCGTACTTCCCATGATTTTTTTGTGTCTTTTCGGTTTTTTTCGTTGTTTAAAATTGACTTGCCAAAAGGGGCTTAAAACAGTATAGTATTATCCCGGCGCAGTTGGATTTTATTGGCCGCTGGAAAAGGCTTATTTTTTCAAATTCAAACTGAACGCCTTTTACCCGTAAGCAGTCAGGAGAAAACAATGCCCAAGCGCACGGATATTGAGAAAGTCATGATTATTGGTTCGGGTCCGATCATCATCGGGCAAGCATGCGAATTTGATTATTCCGGGACACAGGCGTGCAAGGCCTTACGCAGTCTTGGTTATAAAATTATCCTGGTGAATTCCAATCCCGCAACGATTATGACCGATCCGGAAACTGCGGATATCACCTATATCGAGCCGTTGAATCTGCTGCGTATGTCCGAAATCATTGAAAAAGAACGCCCGGATGCCCTGCTTCCTAACCTGGGGGGGCAGTCCGCTCTGAATCTGTCCTCCGAACTGGCGGAAGCTGGAGTTCTGGAAAAATATGGTGTCAAGGTGATCGGTGTGCAGCTCGATGCCATCAAGCGCGGAGAAGACCGCAATGCCTTCAAGGAAACCATGGAAAATCTGGGCATCGAGATGGCCCGCAGCAGAGTGGTCAATAACCTCCAGGATGCGGAAGCCGCAGCCAAGGAAATCGGCTTTCCCGTGGTCGTGCGCCCTGCTTATACGATGGGAGGAACCGGCGGCGGTTTCTGCTATAATATCGAGGAATTGCGCACCATCACACAACGCGGACTGCTGGCCAGCAGGGTGCATCAGGTTTTGATCGAAGAATCACTGCTGGGCTGGGAAGAACTCGAGCTGGAAGTCGTCCGCGATACCAAAGGACAGATGATCACCGTCTGTTTCATCGAAAATGTCGATGCGGTCGGGGTGCATACTGGAGATTCTTTCTGTACGGCTCCGATGCTGACCATCAGTGAAGAACTGCAGCAGAAAATGCAGCGCTTCTCCTATGCAATCGTTGAAGGGATTGGCGTGATTGGCGGTACCAATGTGCAGTTTGCGCACAATCCGGCGGATGGGCGTGTCGTGGTCATTGAGATCAATCCGCGAACTTCGCGCTCCTCCGCTCTGGCATCCAAGGCTACCGGCTTTCCCATCGCCTATGTGTCAGCTTTGCTGGCTGCCGGCATTACTTTGGATGAATTGCCCTACTGGCGTGATGGCAGTCTGGAAAAATATACCCCCTCGGGAGATTATGTGGTGGTGAAATTTCCGCGTTGGGCATTTGAGAAGTTCAAGGGGGTCGAGGACAAGCTAGGCACCCAGATGCGCGCAGTCGGTGAGGTCATGAGCATTGGCAAGACCTATAAAGAAGCCTTTATGAAAGCCATACGCTCGCTGGAGAGCAGCACTCCCGGTTTGGGCTTTGTCAAAGGCTACCAGAACCTGCCCCTCCCGGAATTGCTGGAACGTCTCAACATCCCAACAAGCCAGCGTCAGTTCCTGCTTTATGAAGCCATCCGCAAGGGAGCTGACCTTGCCGAATTGTACAAGAAAACTGGAATCAAAATCTGGTTTTTGCAACAAATGAAAGAGCTGGTGGAGTTGGAGACTGAAATCCTGAAGTACCGTGATCATGTTTTGCCTGACGAACTGCTCTTGCGTGCCAAAAAGGATGGTTTCTCTGACTCTTATCTTGCCAAACTCTTGAAAACACCGGAGGCAGTAATCCGGAGGCAACGTTTATCATTGGGTATCACAGAAGCCTGGGATCGCATTCCAGTCAGCGGTGTGGAGGATGCCTGTTACTATTATTCGAGTTATAATATCCCCGACCAGGGGCCTGTCAGCAGCAATCCGCGTAAGGTCATGGTACTCGGCGGAGGCCCAATCCGGATCGGACAGGGTATCGAATTCGATTACTGTTGCGTGCATGCCGCCAAAGCATTGCGCGAAATGGGCTGTGAAACGATCATGGTCAACTGCAATCCGGAAACCGTTTCCACGGATTATGACACCTCGGACAAACTCTACTTCGAACCGGTCACCCTCGAAGATGTCATCAGCATTTATGAAAAGGAAAAACCCCAGGGCGTGATCGTCCAGTTTGGCGGGCAAACCCCGCTGAATCTGGCCGCTGACCTGGAACGCAATGGAGTGAAGATTCTGGGGACATCTCCTGCCACCATTGATATGGCCGAAGACCGTGACCTGTTCCGCAAAATGATGGAAAAAATGCGGATACCCATGCCGGAAAGCGGCATGGCCAGCACCCTCGAAGAGGCTCTGGCAATTGCCAGCCAGATCAAGTATCCAGTGATGGTCAGACCCTCCTTTGTGCTTGGAGGCCGGGGAATGGAAGTGGTTCGTGACGAAGATATGCTGCGACGTTATGTGGCTGCGGCCGTCGATGTCACCCCGGAACGCCCGATCCTGATTGACCGTTTTCTGGAAAATGCGGTTGAAACAGAGGCGGATGCGATTTCTGACGGGAGGGATACCTTTGTTCCCTCGATTATGGAACACATTGAGCTTGCCGGCATTCATTCCGGCGATTCGGCCTGTGTCATTCCGCCAATCACTTTATCAGACAAACACATGGAAACGATTCGCCAATACACATCGATGATTGCCAAGGAAATGAATGTCGTTGGCCTGATGAATATGCAGTATGCGATCTGTGACGATATCGTCTATGTACTGGAAGCCAACCCGCGTGCTTCCCGGACAGTCCCGCTGGTCTCCAAAGTCTGCGGCATCTCCATGGCCAAAATCGCAACACGCCTGATGATGGGAGAAAACCTCAAGGACATGAACCTCAAACACCGTCATATCCCGCATTTCGGGGTTAAGGAGGCCGTCTTTCCTTTCTCGATGCTGCCGGAAGTCGATCCGGTGCTTGGGCCGGAAATGCGCTCGACTGGCGAAGTGCTCGGGATGGCCTCTACTTTCGGTCTGGCTTTCTTCAAGGCGGAAGAAGCAGCCAAACCGCCCCTGCCGGAAAGCGGCACGGTACTGATCACCGTGAATCCCCTTGACCGGAAGGGCATCCTTCCTCCTGCACGAAAATTTCAGGAGTTGGGCTTCCGGATTCTGGCCACCGAGGGCACCTGCCATTTTCTGACGGACAACGGAGTTCAGGCTGAAATGATCGCCAAGGTCAGCGAAGGAAGACCGGATATCATAGACGTCATCAAAAATGGCGAAATTCAGCTGGTCATCAACACACCCATCGGTAAAGCAAGCGCCAAAGACGATTCCTATATCCGGAAAAATGCCATCCGCTACGGAGTACCCTATATCACTACCGTTGCTGCGGCAGTGGCAACTGCCAACGGAGTCGCTGCCAGACGACAGGGACACGATACCCTCAAATCCCTGCAGGAATACCATGCCGGTATAAAATAAGTGTTTTTTTAACAACGAAATTCACGAAACAGCACGAAAAAAAATCATGGGAAGTGGCGTCACTGCTTGCATGCGCCGTTCTTTCCATGATTTTTTT
>JAQVUB010000469.1 GCA_028699735.1 Lentisphaeria bacterium
GGAATACGTTTGCGGTCGGAGATCCAGGTCTTCACGGCGCAGGCGCAACTGCCGAAGCATTTTATTCAGAGGTGCACCACGCTGCCCAGCCGCTACATAATTGGTCAGGGCATGCAAGCCGACATCGATCACCTCTCCCTTACGGTAATACCAGGAATTCAGACCACCAGGAAAACAATGACGCTCGAAAATTCGCACCTTTCGCCCGTAATGCGTCAACCGGACGCCGGCTGCCAGCCCCGACAATCCGGCCCCAATAATAATCACATCATAATCCATCGTTTTTTTCACAACGAAAAGACACGAAAAGACACAAAACGGTTCGTGCCCTTCGTGCCTTTCGCTGTTAATAAAATCCCTGTCTGTTGTTTTGCTAAGCTGTCTTCTCCGGTTCCTCTGCGGCCTTATCACTGCTTGGGGCAGGAGCCGGTTTCTGGCTTTCCAGATCGCTGTCGAGGTCATGCTGGGTTCGTTTGCTCGGCGGCATAGTCATGCCCAGCAACGCGTAGACTTCCTCGCCACTCATCGTCTCTTTCTCGAGCAGGGTATCTGCCAGAAGTTTGAGCTTGTCAAGATTGTTTTGCAGGATGCCGCGCACTCTGGCATAGGAGTCCTGGACGATCTGGCGCACTTCCAGATCAATTTCCCGGGCGGTCTCCTGCCCGTAATCTTCGCTGCGGGTGATATCGCGTCCCAGGAAAATATGCTCCTGGTGCCCAGCATAATTAACAAAGCCGAGCTTCTCGCTCATTCCCCACTGACAAACCATTTTGCGGGCAATATCGCTGGCTTGCAGGATATCCATGGAAGCCCCTGTCGTGACATCATTGAAGATCAGCTCCTCGGCCAAACGTCCACCGATGCAGACCGCAATATGATCAAGCAGTTCATTGCGTGTAAGATGAATCTGATCCTGTTCGGGCAGCTGCATCGTCGCTCCAAGATAGGCCACACCACGAGGAACAATGGTGATCTTATGCAAGGGAACAGAATTTTCGCAAAACATGCCCACCAGCGCGTGCCCAGCTTCATGATAGGCAGTCAGACGGCGGTCTTTTTCATCAATTTTCCGGCTGCGGCGTTCCTTGCCCCAGCGCACTTTATCGCGGGACTCTTCGAGTTCCGCCAGGCCGACGCTGTCGCGGTTGCGGCGGGTGGCCAGCAAAGCCGCCTCATTGATCAGATTGGCAAGATCGGCGCCGCTGAATCCAGGAGTCCCCCGGGCAATAATCCGCATGTCGACATTAGGATCAATGGTGACTTTTTTGGCATGCACATTGAGGATGGCCATGCGTCCATTCAAGTCCGGCAGATCAATGGCGATCTGGCGGTCAAAACGGCCCGGGCGCAACAACGCGGGATCAAGCACATCCGGGCGGTTGGTCGCCGCCAGTACGATGACACCGGAATTGGCTTCAAAGCCATCCATTTCCACCAGCAGGGCATTGAGAGTCTGTTCCCGTTCATCATGGCCGCCGCCGATACCGGAGAACCGGGAACGGCCCACCGAGTCTATCTCGTCAATAAAAATCAGGCATGGCGCGTATTTCTTCCCTTCTTCAAACATATCCCGCACCCGGCTGGCACCGACCCCGACAAACATTTCAACGAAATCCGACCCGCTGATCGAGAAGAAAGGGACTTCTGCTTCACCGGCAATCGCCTTGGCCAGCAAAGTTTTACCGGTTCCGGGCGGGCCAACCATCAATACTCCCCGAGGAATTTTGCCGCCAAGGCGTTTGAAACGAGACGGATTCTTGAGATATTCGACGATTTCCTGCACATCCTCCTTCGCTTCCTCGATCCCGACAACATCGTTAAAGGTCACTTTCTCGAGCGAAGGATTCAGCATTTTTGCCCGGCTCTTGCCAAATTGAAGAGCGCTCTTTCCGGCAGAACGCATGGCCCGCGAATAAACAAAGGACAGCAACACCACCAGCAAGACAATCGGCAGCAAAGAATACAGCAATCCCGGCAGAAAATTGTTGGCGGCACGCACATCACGATTTTCACACTTTTCCCGGATCAGGGCATCGAGCTGGTCGGTGTAAAGAACTTTCACCCGGAAGGGTTGCTCAGAGGGACTGCCTTCCACCTGACCCGTCAGACGGTAGGTTCCGACAATTTCCTGCACTGCACTGGCTGTCTGCGCCTCGATCTCGAGCGCCTGAATACGCCCCTCCTGCAAATATTCCTCAAATTGAGAAGCAGTCAGTTCATGAATCTCTTTCTTGGTGTCGGACTGAAACATCATGACAGCCAAAGGGACAACCAGCAACAGCAACAGCCAGAAAAACAGCTGGCGCCGGGGAAAATGAGGTTTGGGAAGCGGGGGAGTCTGATTTGCGTTGTCTGGCATTATAAAAAATCCTGAATCCTGTTTTGATGAGAAAGGAACCAATAAACGTCTGAATGCCGCGGTAAAGGGCTTTCAGAAAACTTGTCCGGCTTGCAATAAGCATCAATAATATTCAAAGCCGGACAAACTGACGACAAGAAAATTATTAATTAGACCCCGTCCAAAAAGCTTTTTTAACCACGGAATACACGGAATACACGGAATTTTTTAGAAATTGTTGCTTTGACGGATGAGATCGCTTGCAAAAATTGTGCAATCATTCTGTCGATTGTGAAAAAGAGATTGAGGAAAGAAGGTTACGCCATCTGTTTTACGACAATCGAAAGATTCCAGGCAAAGTTTTCACTGGCAGGCTTATCCGTCAAAGCAATCATCTTTAAATTTTCCGTGCTACTATCCTCAGATTTCTTGTTTTTGTAAAAAGATTTTCTGTATGAACACGGACGGACACTGTTCCCGAATTAACCCCGAAGGGGCGAGACATACCAGCCCAGGGCAAGCAAGGCCGCCAGG
>JAQVUB010000470.1 GCA_028699735.1 Lentisphaeria bacterium
CGTGTGCTCTTCCGATCTAGCTGTTCTACCGTGGGAAACAACACGACAAAGGGGACGGGCTTGCGATAGGCATGTGCATGAATGTCAATAAACATGATTCCTCCCTTGAAAATGGACGATGGACAGAAACACGAATGGACAGGATGGACACAAATGGAATGGATGATGGAAGAAACGGGATGGACTCAGCGGATAGAACAGGTAATCCCGCGCGCATGCTCATGCGTCAGAGCACCAATACATAAAAAATGTTCGTGCTTTTTCGTGTTTTTTCGTTGTTAAAAAATGAACTGGTGCTGGTTATCGACGATTGTCCGCAGTTCTCTGGCGGCGGCGCAGGGGTCCTGAGCTTTCATGATGGCGGAGACGACGGCGATGCCATCGACTCCGCAGGAAAGCGGGTATTTGGCATTTTCGGCGTTGATGCCGCCGATTGCCACTACCGGGATTTTGACTGCGGCTTTGATTTCGGCAAGGCGTTGCGTGCCCAGTTCCGGGGTGACCTTAGTTGTCGTCGGAAAGACGGCGCCGCTGCCCAGGCAATCGGCGCCGTCGGCTTCAGCACGGCGGGCATCCTCGGGGGTTTTGGCGGAGACGCCCAGCAGCATATTTCGAGGAATGATTTTGCGCACCGCGTTTGCAGGCAGATCGGATTGACCGACATGGATGCCATCTGCCTCGACAGCCAGTGCGATATCGACGCGGTCATTGATCCAGAAGGTCACCCCAAGTTTGCTGGTTAATTCACGCATCTGTACTGCCAGCTGATAAAATTCAGCGGCCTCGATCTCCTTTTCGCGCAGCTGCACCATGGTTACACCCCCACGCACGGCGGCTTCCACACGGCGCAAAAGCTCTTCGGCGCCGAAATCATAACGCATGGTAACCAGATATAAACGCGGATCAAATGCAGACATAGGATTTTCTCCTGTAAAAAGTGGCGCAACCGGCCCGGTTGTGATTGTCATTGCGGCAACATGGTCCAGATTTTAAGAGTGGTGCAATCGCTCAACTTGTGATGTTAAGAGAGGCAGCAAGATTCATGGTGCAGAGGGCTGAAAGTGTCCTTGCACCTGTGGCAACATGAATAATCGCAAGCGGGACGCTCGCGCCACTTTTTAAAGCCAATCAAGAATCTGATAGGCCACATTAACAATCGCAAGCGGGACGCTCGCGCCACTTTTTTTCTCACAGATCAAAGAGCATGAGCTGTTGATCGGAGGCTTCTTTTTTACGGCGGCGGGTCTGGGCAATTTTCGGTTTACCCTCGTCGCCGAGTTCATTGTTTTCCAGGTTGCTGAGCACTTCCGTGGCGCGGGCGATGACGCTTCTGGGGATGCCAGCCAGCCGTGCGACATGAATGCCGTAGCTCTTGTCTGCGCAACCCGGAACGATTTTGCGGACGAAGGTGATGCTTTCACCCTGTTCTTTGACCAGGACATTGTAATTTTTCACGCCGGGTTTGGTCAGTGCCAGATCGGTCAGCTCATGGTAATGCGTGGCAAACAGAGTGCGCGCCTTGACTTCGGCGTGATCATGCAGGTATTCAGCTACGGCCCAGGCCAGGCTTAGGCCATCAAAGGTGCTGGTGCCACGCCCGATTTCATCGAGAATGATCAGGCTTTGTGGGGTGGCATGATTGAGGATGTTGGCCGTTTCCACCATCTCGACCATGAAAGTGGACTGGCCACGGCTGATGTCGTCAGCGGCACCAACCCGGGTGAAAATGCGGTCGGTCAGTCCAATCAGTGCTTTTCCTGCAGGGATGAAGCTGCCCATCTGGGCCATGATCACCAGCAGAGCGACCTGCCGGATATAGGTGGATTTTCCGGCCATATTCGGCCCGGTGATGATCGCCAGTTGGTTTTCCCGGTTGTCCAGAAGGACATCATTGGGGACAAAGGCTTCATGGGTCAGCCGTGCATCCAACACGGGATGACGCCCGTCGCGGATGTCCAGAATTGCCTTGTCACTGATTTCAGGGCGCACATAGTGATATTTTCCGGCGACATCGGCGAGGGCGGCGAGGCAGTCGATGGCCGCCAGAGCCCGGGCACAGCGCTGTATGGCTGCAGTGTGACTGCAGACTTTTTCCCGTAATTCCTGGAACAATTCATATTCGAGCACCCGGCTTTTTTCTTCGGCACCGAGCACTTTGTCTTCGATTTCCTTGAGTTCCGGGGTGATGAAGCGTTCGCCGTTGACGATGGTCTGTTTGCGCAGATATTCCGGAGGTACCTCATCGAGGTAGGATTTGCTGATTTCGATAAAATAACCGAAGACTTTATTGAAGCGCACTTTGAGGGATTTGATTCCGGTGCGTTCCTGCTCTTTGCTCTGGTATGCCGCAATCCAGTCCTTGCCTTCATTGGAGGCACGTCGCAGCAGATCCAGTTCGGCGTGATAGCCTTCCCGGATCATGCCGCCGTCTTTCGTCGAAACCGGCGGTTCATCAACGACCGCCCGAGCCAGCAGTTCGGTCAATTCCGGAAATTCCTGCAACTCATCGCGCTGGCCTTTTAGCAGGGGGGCTTCCGCGCCGGCCAGGACTGCCTTCAGCCCGGGGACTTCCTCGAGCCCTCGTCGCAGTACCAGCAGATCGCGTGCACTGGCATTGCTGCCTACGCTGAGCCGGGTTACCGTCCGTTCGAGATCCCGTACTGCAGTCAGGATTTCCCGCAATTCGGCCAGCAGCAGCGGATTACTCAACAGATTTTCGACCGCTTCGAGGCGTGCCTCGATGTCCGCCTGATTTTTCAGCGGGCGCAATACCCATTCGCGCAGAAGGCGTGCTCCCATTGGCGTGACCGTTTCGTCGAGGACGGAGATCAGGGTATTGTCTTTGCTGTCGGCAAAGATGGGTTC
>JAQVUB010000471.1 GCA_028699735.1 Lentisphaeria bacterium
TTCCCGCCAGGGAACCGCGTTCGGGTCTATATCACGAAAACAGTCAGAAGAGAATTTTCACTGGAAACGCGCACTATTAGGTATGCGCGGAAGCCAGGCACAATAATAGCCGCTGACACATAAAGGAAACAATTATGGATTATTCACAAATGGACGACGAGCAAAGAGATAGGCTTTGTAGCCAAAAGTTTTATGAAGCTTTTTTTGAACACACGATCCCACAAGCGGAGTATTGGGCGCTTCACAAGGAGCTATACCCTGAAGAATACGAGACGCCCGAGCAAAACCAAGCAGTGGCACCACCCGTCGTATACAAACAGTATGGAGAACAGCCCAGCGTGCCACTGAGTTCACACCTCTTCAGCGCGCCCACTGTTGGAATTCACAGCGAACCCACCTACACCATTATTCCGTCAGTCAACTTAGTCAATTACCCTGCACAACGGCAGCTACTTCCCAACCCATATCCGATTCGAATCGAAGACGCCATCAACTCTTTGCACCTTGACTATGGTTGTGATGATTATGAAAAAATGAAGGTTATCATCGTCATCAACCTCGTTGAACTGAAACTCATGGTAATGTCGGAGAGCCTGAAAGAACTGGCCAGGTTTTTGCCCATACGTTTTTCTGATATGACGATTGCACAATATGAAACATTGGTACGTCAAAAAGGATGTTATCAGGAATCATTGCCCCTGCTGAACTTCCTTAGGCAAAACACTGAAGTCCGCAACAAAATCACCCCGGACCTGCTATATAATTGTGCAATGAAAAGCAGTTCGCTTTCCATTGCTTTCAACGCCCCATTAAACACCTTGATTAACATAAATCTCAGCAATGACCTCGGGTGGAATCTATTGCATTATCCCTTTCTCTATTATGCCTTGCTTAACGATCTGATTATTCCCAATCAAGAAAACCTTGTCGCCAAAGCATTCTCTCTGGCTCCAAAGATCGGCATCAATACGGATAGGCCATTTACGGAAATCATCAATCTTGATGAAATTTTATACAACAGAAAATATGCCTATTCGACGACGGATTTGATACGTCCGCAAAACCTGTTGTTTCACAATGTTTATGGGGAACAGAACTCCATCCGGCAGGTGCTGTTTCCCTTTGGCGGCATATATGGCACCAGTTATCTTCCGGTCACAGCTGTCAGTTGCCCTGGCGAGATGCCGAAAATGATGTTTCTGCCGCAAAACAACATGCCCCTTGTTGGGTTAAACAATCTCCTGTACCGAAACGATAGAAACGTTTTACTGACTCCGCGTATTTCCACTGCGGTGAATAACCACTTGCTGGCGGATACCACCGTATTATCATGGTGGGGTGGCGTTGACACTGTTGACTTGGTTGACTGGAGTCCGTTAGCCGGAAAGACTGTTTATTTTTTGTTATTTGTGCAGGATTTCGGAGGAAACGAAGATGCTATGCTGAAATGCTGGGAAAAAACCACCGAAAAACTGGAATCCATCAACTGCACAGTCAAATTCATCCATATGAAGCACTCGCCGGCCAACCCAAACAGTCAATATCTGACTGATAGCGGTTTTCAACAAAGCAACCAAAATTCCAGTAATAACCATCTGTACTGGTAAGGAGAAAAACATGGAATTCAAAATTTACAAGGCCAATCAAAAAGCAAAATTTTACCGAAGCTTGGAGAGAACACCGCCAAAAGGTGTGATCGACTTGAGCACAATGGTCATTGATCTTGAAAGCTCATCGAAGGAAGATGTCCAGGCGCTTTTCACTGGGTTGATCTCAATCGGCGACATCGCCATGATTTATGGGCAGGCAGGACTTGGCAAAACGCAGCTTGCCCATTCGATGATGTATGCATTGGCCGCTGGGAAAGATTTGAATGCGCGGCACCAGTTCGCTGCCAGCAAGCCCTTGTCAGTTTTGATGGTCACAGGCGAAATGCGGACAGACCAGCTTCATATTCGCGACAGCTGGTTCAAAGCCATGTATCCTGCAACCAGCAAAAGCAGTTTCATAAAAATGTGTCGCTTTGACCAAAATCTGGCTGACCCGGAGGGGCAAAGAACCCTGGATGAACTCATAACTCACATAAATCAGGAAAACCTAGGGAAACGAAATATCGACGTCGTCATCCTTGACAGCTTGAAAACTCTGACATATTGCGGTGACAGCGCAAAAAATTGGAACGATCTTTTCGCATACCTTGCGAAAGCACGCGACAAAAGGGGCTTGACCTTCATCATCATTCACCATACCAATAAAGCAGGAGAACAGTTTTTCGGGTCTGTGGATATCGATGTCAAGCTCGATTTGATAATTCATCTCTCGAAGCAGGTGCCAAATTTGAAAGGGCAACTTGCAGGACTGGGGTTGTCGGACAGTCAACTGAAACAATACACGAACTTTCTGGCCGCAGAGCAACGAAAGAAATTCTCAGGGGATTATCATGACGCGATCCGCTTCTTCTTTTCCATTGCAAAGGGACGTTCTCTTAAAAACAGCGATAAAAATACCCTGCTGATGAGTTTTCTGCCGGATAAGGCAAGTTTGGGGTGGCAAGTAGATGACATATTTTCGCCAAAATCAGCATGGAGCCCTGAACAATGGCAGCAACAACGGGGGTACACATGTCAGGAAGCAAACCCAAGTCTGAACGTGAACCAGACACAGAAGCCAGAAGATGCCCCTGTACCAGAACAAGGTGACCTTCCAACCCACGCCCAACTCAAAAAGATGTCCAAGGAGAAGTTGATTGCGAACCTGAAGCTTGCTGTTCAGGCCGGATGCTCTTCACGGGTTAAGCTCGGACAATATTTCGGCATCACTCTTGGACGGAAGGCCAAAGACACCATTGACTACCTGATGAAGAA
>JAQVUB010000472.1 GCA_028699735.1 Lentisphaeria bacterium
GAGGGGGCCATTTCAGCAAGTGTTTCGCAAAAACCGACCTGCAGGAGATTCAGAAAGCGCACGCTTTGGACCGGTTCGGCCGTTGTCAGCTCCACACGCCAATTGCCCCAGAGCGTAGTCGCGCCTTTGCTGGCATATTCTTCCAGTCGCGTCTTTCCCAGCGGATAATTATTCCCGTCGACCCAGAATTCCTTTCCTGGGCCACCGATTTTTTTCCGTTTTGCATTAGCAGGCAGCAGTGTGCGGCAGAAGAGTCTTCCCTTTTGTTCATCGAAGTGGAAGATGTCACCGTTTTCTTGCGGTTCGTTCTGTGAATGCAGCAGCCAGGTTTTGGTTTGTCCGGGTTCAACGGATTCGACATCATCACAAATGACGAAGAAATCCGGTTGCACAAAAACGAACTGGCGCAGGTTTTTTTTGCATTTTTCCGGGCGGTAACAGGCCGTTGAATCCCCGGCAATGTAGGTGTAATGGTCATTGGTTTCATAGGCCCGGACAACCCCACCGGTGGAACGATACATCCCCCCGTGATTGGCTACGGCATATTTTTGCTCCGGCCAGCCAGAGAATTTTTCTCCTTCCATGTAGATGGTCACCAGGTTATGGGCGATGCTGGCGGCGTAATAGTTGTTGTCGTGCCACAAATCATCCATCCAGTCTTTGGCGCCGGAAGCGGTACGGGAACCTGAATCGAGGGCAAGAAAGCCCCCTTTGTAGATGACGAAGTGATTTTCGTCCAATTGCTTGTGTGCCGGACTCAGCGAGCCGCAGGTGAACATAGCATAGGTGGAGTCCGGTTTACGTCCGCTGGACATATAGGTCTGCCCCAGCGTCGGGAAATGAAAGGCTTTGGGAAAGCTTTCCAGAAAATCGCTGTCGAGGCGGATGTCTTTTTGGGAGGGGTAGTTGTATTTAAACATCAGCCATGGGAAGTAGCCGTCGAAGCGCCAGGTTGCGGAGGCAAAGATCCCGTTATCATCGGTGAATTTCTCCTGGGTTGTAATAAAGTACTCGATCAGTTTACTGGCTGGTGAGTCCGGGAAGAAGTTACGGAACTGAGCGAGGTAACGCAGGTTCATGTTCAGCTTATTGTCCATATGCCAGGACCCACCGGTGCCGTGTTCATAGAGTTTTCCGTCGATTCCTGTAAAGGTAGCATAGAAGAGCCAGTTTGGCAGCAGGCCATTTCCGGGGAAATCAGTGGCGATATTGCGTCCGGTCAAGGCATTCCAGGAATAATAGAAGAGCCATTCGTACATTGGAGCATCGCCGAAGCTGTAACCGGGTGAACTGTTGTTCCCACCACCCGTTTTGCCGGCCATCTCTGCGCGGTAGTTGAGCATCCGGATATGGTCTTGCAGTCCTTCTCGCAAGAGTTTTTCAGCGGCGGCATCATCGATACCGGCTTGGAAGAATGTTACACCTGCATAAAACTTCAGCAATGGGGTGCCATAGAAACTGGATTGCCAGTTGCTGGTTCCTTCCCCTTTATTTTGCTGTCAACCACCAGCCAAGTTGGTGGTATCGTTTTGCTGCCTTTCCGGGACGGAACTCTGATATACAATTTCCGCCTGAAATGTTTCATTAATTTTCGGGGCTCGTTCACCAAGAATCATTTTTTGACGGAGTGCCTCGAGCATTCGCCGTCCAATCTCATAAAGCGGCATTTTGATATAGGCAATCCCCGGCCAGTCCAGACCGATAGCAGACAGGTCATCAAAGCAGAGAATCTGCATATCATCCGGCATGCTAATTTTGAGACGGTTCATAACTGCCAATACTGGAGAAAGAAGAGGGGCTGTGGAAACAAAAAGCGCAGTAACGCCGGATTCACGCAAAAACTTTTCCGCCTGGGCAAAAGGGCAGGTAGCGACATTGTAAAAATGAACGGTGTGGTTGTCGAAAGCAAGTCCGGCAGTCTGCATGGCTTGCTGCCACCCCGCATATCGTGCAGCACTGACCTTTGAACCAGGCGGATTGCCATAATACGCAATTCTACGGTGCCCACGGGCAATCAGGAATTCGACACCACGTTGCGCTTCACATTGATTATCAATGGCGACTAGGCCGACATTCCGGTTAATCCCGTAATTAAAGCCGATAGCAGGAATGATCCCTTTGGCAATTGCCCCGAAAAGCGGCAATTCCAGGTTTGGCTGATGAATGAAAATATAACCGTCAGGTGCATGCATTTGCGATGGGGCATATTCTCCTGGATGCAGCAGAAAAACCGAAATGTCATTATGGCGGGCCTCATCCAGAATTCCTTCTGCAAGAGCACTATAGTAACTGTTCGATGGATATTTGGCAAAAAAATCAATGCCGACATGGAGCTGCTCTTTCGCCGGAACATTGCTGTGATTGATAAAAGTCCCTTTCCCGGGAAAACGCAAGATCAATCCATCCCGCTCAAGACCCGATAACGCACGGCGGATCGTAGTACGGGAAACTTTGAATGTGTCAGCTAAACTCCCTTCCGGCGAAATACGATCACCAGGACGCCATTCCCCAGAGGTAATCTTCCCAGCCAGAATCGCACGCAACTTATGGTAGATTGCTGGAGAAGCAATTCCTTCACGGATTGTGTGCATTGATGAAACCTCTCATTGAATTGTATACCACTTTGTTTGCCTTCAAGTAATATAATGCACAACATTATGAAATTGCAAATGGTTCTGAAAAAAAACATACGAATGCGTCGTGCTCTAGTGAAGGGACGGGTGCAGTTCCCAAAAGGTAGAGGCTATCCAGAAAGGGTTCAGGGGTCAGGCTTATAAGGTGGCGTAACCGGCCCGGTTGCGATTTCTGTTAGTACTCCCACGCCCGAACGGTCTCAGGTGCCCGGGGCAGCGACTACCTTT
>JAQVUB010000473.1 GCA_028699735.1 Lentisphaeria bacterium
TGTCATTTCGTGCATTTCGTTGTTAAAAAATACCACTGGCGCATAACTTAGGACAGGCTTAAACGCGTGCTTTTGCTGCAGATTCATCAAACAGGAAAGGAAATATCATGTATGTAGGACGAATTGTTGCTGTCGGGCGCACAGCAAAGGGTTTTGGAGCAGCCATGTACCGGGTTTCCTCGCGTTCCTTCCCGAACCGCCAATCCGTGCTTCTGGATCAAGCCGTGGCCATTGTGCCAAAGCCAGGTTTTGAAAGCGACATCAAAAAAAATCCCTATATTGCCTACAACTGCCTGCGTTTTGCCGGTGATTTCTGCATTGTCAGTAATGGTTCCCAGACGGATCCGGTTGCCGAGAAGATCGCTGGGGGGCTGCCGCCACGGGATGCGATGGCCTATGTCATGCTGTCGATGGATTATGAGCATGACAGCCTCGACACGCCCAGGATCACCGGTGTAATCAACCTCGATGGAAGCCGCGGCTGGCTGGCTATCGTCCGTAAAGATGCTTTGCTGGTGCGCGAATTCAGCATCTGCCCCGGCCAGGCTTTTTATGTCTGCACTTATGAACGCAATGATCCGGGTCTGAATCAGTGCGAACCTGCTTTTAGCGCCGAAACCCCGGAGGAGGCCTGCTCTTTCATCCTCCAACAGGGCGTCTTTGCCGATTTTGAAAAGCCGGTTTCTGCCGCCTGCGCCGTCGGCAGAAACGATGGTCGTTTTCAAACCGCCATTGCCTGATCCGGAGAATATTTTTTAACAACGAAAAGACCCAAAAAGACCCGAAAATTTTTTATTAAGGAAAGGAGTCATCATGGACGTTAAAACGATTGCCAAACTGGCTGACATCATGTCACAGCATATGTTGACCGGACTGGAAGTACACGAGGGAGATACCTCCATCCGCCTCAGCCGGGAAACCTGTGCTGTTCAAAAACCGCTGGTTCAACTATCTGCTGAAACTGCGGAAGCCACAACCGTCAAAGAGGCTCCGGTTGCCAATACCATCATGATCACCGCCCCGATGCCGGGCACCTTCTACACGTCCGGAGCACCGGAACTGCCCCCCTTCGTCAAAGAAGGAGATCACGTCGGAGTGGGTACCGTGGTCTGCATCGTCGAAGCTATGAAAGTCATGAACGAAGTCAAATCCGAGATTTCCGGGCTTGTCAGCAAAGTCCTGGTTGCGAACGGGAGTCCAGTGGAATTCGGACAGGCTCTGTTTGAAATCCGCATTGATTAAACGGGCAATTCATGATTTTTTTAACAACGAAATTCACAAAAAAACACAAAAAAAACTGAATATATCAACGTGGAATCATCTTTACCAAAAATACTCATTGCTAATCGAGGGGAAATTGCCTTGCGGGTTGTGCGTGCCTGCCGCGAACTGGGCTTGCCCAGCGTCGTGGTGTTTTCCGAAGCTGACCGCGAGAGCCTGGCTGTCCGCCTCGCTGACGAAGCCGTCTGCATCGGCAAAGGCCCGGCTACCGAAAGCTATCTCAAAATTGAACGCATTATCGCGGCAGCTGAACTGACACGAGCCAGCGCTATCCACCCGGGATATGGATTCCTCTCCGAAAATGCGCATTTTGCCGAAGTCTGTGCCGAATGCAATCTGATTTTCATCGGGCCGCACGCCCGTTCCATACGTACTCTGGGCAATAAATCCGCCGCCAGAACAGCCATGCTGGCCGCCGGTGTGTCGGTCATTCCGGGCAGCGATGGGGTTCTGCATGATGCTCAGGAAGCGCTGCGCTGGGCATCCAGGCTAGGCTACCCTGTTCTGTTGAAAGCAGTCAGCGGCGGCGGCGGCAAAGGCATGCGCATCGTGCACAACGAAGCGGAAATGGTATCGAGCTTCAATATGGCCAGCCAGGAAGCCGAACGCGCTTTCTCTGATGGCTTGCTGTACCTGGAAAAATTTCAGATCAATCCGCGGCATGTTGAGTTTCAGCTGATGGCCGACCGGCATGGGAATGTCATCCATCTGGGCGACCGCGACTGCAGTTTGCAGCGTCATCACCAGAAACTGGTTGAGGAAACTCCCTGCACTGCCCTGACCGCTGAGTTGCGCGAAAAAATGGGTGAAACGGCCATCAGCGCTGCAAAGGCAGTCGATTATGTCGGCGCCGGCACCGTGGAATTTCTGCTGAGTGCGGATGGCAATTACTATTTCATGGAAATGAATACGCGTTTGCAGGTGGAACATCCGGTGACCGAGATGGTGACCGGGGCGGACTTGGTTCGTGAGCAGATCCGCATTGCGCTAGGTGACAAGCTCAGCTGGCGCCAAAAAGATATCCGGTTGCGCGGGCATGCGATTGAAGTGCGCATCAACGCCGAAGACCCCCGCAGGAATTTTGCTCCCTGTCCCGGCAAAGTCACGCATTATCTGCCGCCGGGCGGACCTGGTGTGCGAGTGGATTCACATTTATACAGCGGCTATGTCATCCCGCCATATTATGACAGCATGCTCGGTAAAATCATTGTCCATGGCGCCAACCGCGAACAGGCTATCGCACGCAGTAAAAATGCACTGCGAGAACTGCAGGTAGAAGGAGTCAGTACCAGCCGTGACTTCGCCATGAAACTGCTGGCACTGCCACAGTTCATCAGCGGCGATTATCACTCCGGTACCGTCGAAGAACTCCTACCGGAACTGCTCGCTAGCCTCAATTGAATTTTTTTTCGTGATTTTTCGTGTATTTCGTGGTTAAAAGAAAACCGAAAATTTGAAAATATTGTTTAAGAGATTAGTGTATTTGGAAATCAAGGGAGGTTTGTAATATGAAGAAGCAAACAATACAAAGGAGTGATCCTATGAATGCAGAAATTGCGGAAAAGAATTTAGCTT
>JAQVUB010000474.1 GCA_028699735.1 Lentisphaeria bacterium
CGCCGTAAGCAATCTGCCTGCTCCAGAGACAAACCAGCGATGGCCTGTACAACTTGCATGAACTGTTCCTGATACAGGACAAGTCCATAAGTTTCCTTAAGAATCGGCTCCAACTCTGGAGTCTCATAGACAACGGGCGTTTCCCCTGAACGTCTGCTAAGGAATTCATCCAGATACACCATCGGCCCTGGGTGATAAATGGCATAGAAGGCGATAAGTTCCTCGATGCTGTTGGGTTTTACCATTGGGAAAAGATGCCGCCCCAATCCTCCATATTCCCTTACAAACTGCTTTCGAAGAGACTTTGCTTGTTCTTTATCATTCGATAATTCATCGGGCATGGATTCGATATAGAATCCGTTGTCATCCCTGGCAAGCGTCGCGAAAGCCTCAGGCGCATTGTCAGGAAGCTCTGGCAATGTCCCCCCACAACGTTTCAGCGTCTCCTCGACAAAGCTGTCCATTGTCCAACGACCGATTTCCATCATGCCAAGTTGTTGAACATCGTAAAAATCAAGGTTGCTGACAAAACCGCGATTCCCACTTTTTGAATTAACGGCGCAGACTTCAGGAAGATTGATATCACTGATGACGAGTCCGGTATATTCCAAGGATTTTCCAAGGATTTTGCCCTCAAGAGCGATGGTCGCCTCCACACATTCCTTCGCTAAGGCATTGTTCCTGATCAGATTTTGCAATTCCTGACTATTCTCCAACGCATTTTTCGCAGTCCTGTTGTATTCAGCGACAAGAGCAACCAATCGGCCGTGGTCTTCATAGCTCAATGCCTGGGCAACACGAGCAGCGATGGTTCTACTGAGCAAGGGTAAAACTTCCACCCGCGTTGCCACCTTGTCATGGCCATAGCGTTTACAGGCTTCCTGCAATACGATGTCTTCGCCGGATACCCCCCCAGCGATGTCAATGTTCAAAGCAGGTGTGCGTTCCTCATTAAGGAATCTCTCGAAGAGAAGACTGTATTTCAGGGGATCGATGTCGATGATGGGCAGCAGATAGGCAACTAAGGATCCGCAGACCGCGCCGCGTCCGATGTGGTACCATTTCCAGTCATCCCGATCTACGTCCCACAGCAAATCCCAGATGACGAGTAGTTCGCTGGCCAAGGATGCCGAGGTGATGAAGTTCAGTTCCCGCTCCATTCGGTCTAGGATGCGCTGTTCATCCGTCGTATGGCTGGGGGCATCGGCATCAATGCCGTAGCGTCGGCGGAGCCCCGCCTTGCAGATGCTACGCAGGTAATCATCTTGCGTGCCGTTGAAATCAGCAGGCAATTGGAACAAAGGCTTGTGGCAAAGGGTGCTGTCCTTATCCTTTGTGGGGATGACAACATTGCAGCGATCGGCGATGGCCAGCGTGTTCCGAAGCGCCTCAGGACACCAGTGGAAAAGCCGTTCCATCTCTTCTGCTGTCTTCATGTAGTATTCAGGTCCGCCTGGCAGTTTGCTGTGTTCTTCGGCGTTCACCTGCGAGCGGTCTGCAATACAGAGGAGAATCTCGTGTGCCCGGGCCTCTTCTTTTGTCAGGTAATGCACGTCATTGGTGGCCACCAGCGGCACATCATTTCGCTTTGCTGCAGCCAGAAGCTCTCTGTTAATGATTTGCTCTTCAGGAAGCCCATGATCCTGCAGCTCCAGGAAGAAGTTCCCACGACCGAAAATCTCCAAATACTGGGCGATAACATGATCAACAGCCTGGGGATTGTTCGTCAGACATTTTCTGGAAACCTCTCCCGACGGTCCGCCTGACAAGGCTATCAGGCCATTGTGGTATTTTCCCAGAAGATCCATGGAAACGCTGGAGACCCTTCCAAAATCTTTGCGAACGACATTCGATGCAAGCTGACACAGGTTACGATAGCCCTCCAGGTTCTCTGCCAGACAGACCAGCGTCATGCCTCGATGGGGCTGTGGCACATGGCGGCATTGCAAGTCTTCCTCCCAATCTCCGACCAAAAACTCACAACCATAGATTGGTTTGACGCCTTGATCAGCCATTGCCCGCTTGAACCTCATGCTTCCTCCAAGGGTTCCATGGTCAGTACAGGCACAGGCCGTCATTCCAGCTTCCTGACAGAATTTGGCCGCCACCTCGGCTCCCACGAGACCATGATAAAAGGAATAGTTTGTATTGAGATGCAGATGGACGAAGGATGGGGATTCATTTTCAGTATTCATGGTGATTCCTTTGCGTGTCTTTGGGGCAAATCATTTCTGTTTCTGGAGGAGGTTTACAGCCGCTTCGACAGTTTCAACAAGAATGCGAATTGCAGCAAGTCTATCTTGGCTGCCGTTAATAACGGTAAAAACTGATTACTACTTGTTTTAAGCACATGCCATGCCAAATGCCTTTTCTCCATGAAATGGGAAAAGAAAAGTACAAACCAGTCAAATAATGAACATCAGTGGTCAAATTGACAGCATGGTGTCGTGAACGATTTCATCTTTGTTGCGTGATTCCACCCTGCAATGACTTTGGCATATTGCTTGCTTTTATGAGCTGAAGCCGTGGAGTTTATCAGCCCAAAAGGAGAAAATGCTCTGAGCAATATCGTTCACGATACCCGCATGTATAAGTGGAAATGCCCGAAATGCAGGCATGAAATAATCTCGCCACCACCAAGTAATCCATTTATTATTCATGCCATGCTATGCCCCACGCAAAATCTCCGAAGATCAAAAAGCCAGACTGCAAAGCAAGTGCAAACTTTCGTGTCATTTCGTATCTTTTTGTGGTTAAAAAAGATGATCAACATCCTGCTGAAAATATTGTTTAACTCTCCGCTGATTCAAGCCCGGCGACCGCAGAAAGCTGCTCGTCCTATCCAAAAA
>JAQVUB010000475.1 GCA_028699735.1 Lentisphaeria bacterium
CAGCTTCCCGCCGGGGTGAAATGGGTTCAGCCGGGTGATCCGGAAGGGGTTTGCGGCTACTCTCTGCAAATGCTTTTTGATGACACTGAACGTTGTTACCATGCACAACAGGCCGGTGTAATTGGCGGCAATGCCGGTGATGCCACCCGGGGTGTTCGCAACTGGCATATGGCCTGGCACTGGGAACACATCATCGGGCAGAAGACGGCGACCCGGGAAGGTTGCCCGTTTAACTGCCCGCATGCCAGCAACGTCCCGAAATACACATCTGATTCCTGGCCGCGTACTAAAGATATCATTGCCCGCATGGGTACGATCACGATCAGTCATTTTCAAAGCGAAGACGAATTGAACCAGTTGGCCGAAAAAATCACGAAAGGACTAGCCTCATGTTGAAAATCTGCCCTCTGATCGATCTGTTTTTTACCCAGGAAAAAAGCTGGAAAGCACGCGCGGAACAAATCGCGGCATGTGGATTTTCGGCGATCGAGACCTGGAAAGGCGCAAACAGCGACGAACTCAAAGAGATGGCTTGCGGCGGTGTTGAGCTGGTCAGCATTGTCATGAATTTTGCCACCGAAGCCGAAGTAGCTCCCTGTAATCCCAAAAACCGGGCTGCATTTGTCGAACGCGTTGAGAAATATACGGCGAATGCGCTCGAAGCGGGTTGTCACCGCGGGATTGTCACGACCGGCCAGCAGGTCGGCGGTTTGAGTTATGCCGCCCAACGCGCTGCTGTGGTGGAATCGCTTGCAGCGGCCGCAGAAAAGCTTGCCGGATTGGATTTTACTTTGAATCTGGAACCTCTGAATACCGAAGTGAATCATTCCGGATATCTACTCTCATCGGCGATGGACAGCGTTGCAATCGTCCGCGAAACCGGCTCGGCAAAGATCAAAGTCCTCTATGATTTCTACCACATGACGATCATGGGCGGCAATCAGACCGAATTTTTGCGCTACAACTGGAAAGATATTGGGCATTGCCATACGGCGGGCGTGCCCGGACGCCATGAACCCGCCAACGGCGAACTCAACTATCCCTTTGTGCTTGCCGAATTGGAGCGCCTGGGCTATACCGGCTATATCGGCCTGGAATATATGCCGCTGTTGCCGGATGCGCGTTCTCTGCAGGAAACGAAAGCGTATTTCTGCTCCTGATAGTAATGAAGATGTGTTTTTACAACGAAAAAACACTAACGACCCGAAAAAATTTTATGGGAAGAATAACGTATTTCCAATGCCAATGCCACTTCCATAAAATTTTTTCGGGTCGTTTCGTGTTTTTCGTTGTAAAAAAGTTTATTTTTCACAAAGGAGGCGATGATGAAGTATTTTGCAGTCAATGGAGTCATTGGCAAGAGTGCCTATATCCCACAGGTCGATTTCCCGGAAGCCGCAGATTTGCTGGCACATATGGATTATCTGGGCGTGGATCGCATGCTGGTCGAGGCTCGGAGCGCGGTCGAGCATTCCCCGATTCTTGGCAATCAGAAGCTGCTTGAGAATCTGGCTCCCCACCAGGATCGCCTGAAACCGGTCTTTGTTATTACCCCGGCCGATTATTATGAAGAAGGAACGCTGGACTGGCTGAAACACCAGGCCGCCGCCGGCAACCGCGCTTTCCGGATCAGCCCGATGCAAAGCCGTTTTCCCGTGCGCCAGATCGAACGCCTGCTCGCTGAGCTGGCCGTTTATAAACCGCTGGTGATGATGGATGCGGGGTTCGGAACCGGCGAACTGGATTTCAGGGATCTGGAAGAACTCGCCAGAAAATTCCCCACGGTGAATTTTCTGCTGACTCGTCAGATGTGGGGCGGTTTCGGACATATTCTGGATTTAATGTGGCGCCTGCAAAATATCTATCTGGATATTTCCTGGTTGCACATGCGCGATACCTTTGAACTGATTCGAGACGAATACGGCATTCAGCACCTGATTTTCGGACTGGGCTTCAAGTCTCACTATGGGGCTGCCATCGGCGCACTGGCGCATTCGTCGCTGTCTGAAGCGGAGAAGGAGGCGGTGGCGCATGGCAACCTCGAACGCCTGCTGGGCATCGAGGCCTTGCCGAATAAATTAGCGCCGGAACACCCACTGCTGACACAAAAACCCATCTGGAAAAGTTTTCGCGAGGGCGGCCGACTCGAGGGCGTGCAGACGTTTGATGCGCATTCGCATGACGGCCCCTTTACCAGGGGTTGGTTCCTGCGCGATCTGGGGGTTCCGGGCAAGCATCTGGATCGGATCATGGAGCATATCGCCGGAAACGGGGTTGAAAAGATCGTCATGATCGGCGAAAGCGCCCTGTTCGGCAATCCGGTCGCAGGAAACCTGGAATTTGAGCGCATCTCCGAAAAATATCGGGGCAGACTGCATGGCTACTTTGTTTTCAATCCATACTTCAAGGACGATATTACCGAAACGTTGCTCGACGAATTTTTCAGCCGCGGATTTTTTGTCGGCTTCAAAGTGCTGCCTTCCTACTGGCAGGTGAAGATCAACGATCCGGGTTTTACGTTGATGTGGGAATACGCCGAAAAGCACCATCTGCCCATTTTGCAGCATACCTGGAATGATTCCTGGAATGCGCCGCTGATGCTGTCCGATGTAGCCGGTCGCTACCCGAATGCAAAATTCATTCTCGGGCATTCCGGGGGTGGAGCTGCCGGGCGCCGGGAATCCGAAGAACTGGCGCGCCGTTTTCCCAATGTCTATCTGGAACTCTGCGGCACCTTCTGTTCAGACCGTTCCGTCCTGGAATCCATGCAGGCGCTGGGAAACCGCCGCTTCGTTTTCGGTTCTGATACCGGTGCCCACAACCAGTCTTACGAACTGGCCGC
>JAQVUB010000476.1 GCA_028699735.1 Lentisphaeria bacterium
CCGCCATGACCAGTTCTTCGAGGTCACGTAGCGTTTGCAGCCAGACTGCACTTTCGGATTTCAGACGACCGGCTTTCTGTTCCGCAATGCAGACCTTCAGTGCAATTATGAGGAAGCGTTCGCGTTCCTTGATGGTATTTTCGTCTTGTTCATGGGATGCGCTGATTAATGTAAGCGCTTCTTCCAGATCTTCCAGCGGTTGCGGGGAGAATGCATAAGTCATCGGCAGCAAGCCCGTGCAAATTTCGCTATGACGGCCAAAATGCGCCATCCATTCTGCTTGTCGTAAAAGTACCTTGCTGGAGCGTGGCGGCTGCCGGATGAGAGTGGCAAGGGTCAACTCGCTCTGCTGCAGAAGCGCAGTGTCGGCATTGACCGGTATCGGAGGTATCTGCTTTTCCAGGCAGCGCAAGGCCAGGCTGCGGAATTCCAGAACAAGCTGCTGGCGCAGATCCCATTGCTGCGTCAGACCCAAAAGCGTATATTTCCATTCATACCAGTCCCGGGCAGCCCCCGGAGAACTTTCGCATTCAGGGCCTTCCAGCCAGTCGTTTTTGTTGTCTTCGAGCAATTGGAAGGCCATATCGTACCGTTGACGCCGGCTGAAATATTCGAGCAATTTCTGCTGTAAAAGCAGATTTTTCGGAGCGAATTTGAGCAGGTCCTGTTCGTTGTCGGTCAATTCGGCGAGCTGTCCGAAGACTTCGTCTGCGCGATGCGGGGTTAATTGCAGGAATTCGCTGAACAGGCTCAAGGCCTGCTGCCGCAATGCTTCGGCTTCCTCGGCCAGCTCACGGTCGGCGAGCAGCTGCCAGTAGAGCCGGCGATAGGCATCAGCTACCCGCAGCATCGTTGGCAACAGGCGCGGATGGCATTCGTAGGCACGCCGATACAGAGCCAAAATCTGCTGTTGCAAAGATAAACCCAATTGAAAGGCGCCAGCTTCATGAATCTCGGCAGTGTCCAGCAGCATTTCGCCTTTGTTGGGGAAACGCTGGCAGGCCGTTGCACTTTCGCTCAAGGCAGTCCGCCAATGCTGCGCAGCAGAATCGGGTTCCAGCTCAGCCAGACGCAATGCGCAAATTGCCTTGCGGAAGTGAAGACGTCCTGAATCCGGAGTGATATCAAGAGCCTTGTCCGCCCACTGTATCCAACGTAAATAATCATTACCACGGGGCTGCCGAAAACTTTCAGGCGTGTCTAAAATTTGTTTCAGGCGGTCATTAATGACTGCGGCCTGGATGCGTTGGATTTGTTTTGGCAGGATAGCGATCAGGATGAATGCTGCCGGCAGCAGAAATACAAGCCGTCTCGGATGCAGCGGACTATATTCGGGCAGGGCAGGCGGTAAATCAATGCGGTCCGCGGATTTTTTTCGGGCACAAGAGCAAAGTACAGCGATCAATGCAGAAAAGAGGATGGCATTGGACATGGCCTGCAAGTTAAAATCGAAGCATTCATGGATCATGCCTGCCAGAATCGCTGCCATGGCAGCAAAGCCAAGCCAGCGCAATGTGGGATCCTGCTGGCGCCAAAGACGATGTGCAGCCTGGATCAGCAAGAAAAATAGTCCTGCAATAAGGATCAGGGTCAGTGGCCAGCCCATTTCGGATAAAAGTTCGAGCCAGTCATTGTGGGCATGATCTGCCAGGACAGTAATTGACTTGCCGGATTCATAGCGCTGGAAGGTATCGCTGAAGGCACCGAGTCCGGCACCTGTCAATGGAAATTCATTGGCCATGGAGACGGTATCTTTCCAGAAGCTGATTCGTGTATCGGTATCGAAGACGTCCTGTTCGAGCAGGGTTTCATAGCGTTCAACCAGCATGCTCAAACCAGTCTGCAGCGAGAAGAGCAGGGCACCGAGCAGCAAAATAAACAGGGCGGATACAATTTTGCGACCCTCACTGCTGGCATGCGACGCAAGCCACCAGAGCGTGACATATGCACAAATCATGATGCACGAGGACAGAAATGCCCCGCGCGAGAGGCTGAGCACCTGCGCAATCACCAGCAAAAATACGCTGAAAATCAGGGGAATACGCATTTTGAGCCAGGCAGGCTGATGCGGCATGCGCCGGTCAGCATCCTTTTTAATGCAGCTGAGCAGGCCAAGCGCTGCTAAAATCCCCAGCGACATCATGAAACCGAAATGATTGCGGTTGGCAAAATTTCCGGCGAAGACGGTTTGCAGTCCGGCACCGCTTTGCAATGCAAAGAATTGCCAGTATGCGATCAGGGCGTTACCGAGTGCGGCGGCGGTGATGGTAGCCATGATCAGCATCAGGTTGTGCCTGTGCCGGGCAAAGTTGTAGAGCAGGAAAAAGACAAGCAGGCATAACAGCAAAAGTTGGCATTTGAACCAGGTCGCATCGGGAGCCATCGTCAGACGCGCAGTCACTGAAGCAAAACCGAGTTCCTCGAAAGAAGTCCAGCTGTGCCAGGCCACCGGCGAAAGCAGACGTACAGCCCTGCCCAGTGGCAATAATTGAATCAGTCCAGCCACTAACGGCAATAAAAACAGCAATAAGCCGGCATGAAAGCGTACGTTCAGACGCGATCCGCCGCGCCACCAGGTATTCAAAAACCAGAAGCCAACCAATAAATAAGTGCAACCCAGTGCCGAAGGAAGCCACCAGTGCCCACCACCGGCATAACATAGCGAAAATACAAATAGCAATCCCAGAGTACCATAAAAGGGAAAATGCGCAGAACTCTCCAGAAAATCAGGTAAGCGCCGGCGGAATTTTCGTTTCAGCCGGGAAAATCCTGTATGGCGCTTGGGTTTTCGCATGGGAAGCAGATTTTTTAACCACGAAAGGCACGAAAAAACACAAAAATT
>JAQVUB010000477.1 GCA_028699735.1 Lentisphaeria bacterium
GGTAGGGCCGTATTTTCGTTTCAGTTTCTGGAGCAGATCCAGTCGTTCTTCGAGCCGTTGCAGTTCTTCCTGGTCGAGGTCGCGGTTTTCGCCATACTGGTTTAGATCCTGTCCCAGTTCATTGAGTTGTCCGGAGATCATTTCCAGGCGTTCGACAAAGCCCTGTCCCTGGTCGCTGTCAATCTGCTCGATTTCCCGGAGCAGTCTCATGAACGGTGTGATCTGATCGCAGAGGCAGTTTTCGCTTTCATAGAGCCCCTGGCTGCATTGTCGTGCCAATTCAATCAGCCTACGGGCATGCGAAGCGAGGCGGTGTCTGGCCAGAATTTCATCTTCTTCGCCTTCCTGCAGGTTTGCCTGATCAATTTCACGGAGTTGGAAGGAGAGCAACTGAATCTCTTCAGGGGCGAGAGTCTCGTCCTTGAGTTTCTGGAAAGCCAGTCTGGTATGTTCGAGTTGCTGCCAGACTTTTCGGCAGTCCTGCAATTCGGTATCGAGGTTTGCGAAGGAGTCGAGCAGAGCCAGTTGGCGGTTTGGGCTGAGCAGGGAGTGGTTGTCATTGGGGCCATGGATATCAATAAGCCGTTCTCCCAGTTCTTTCAGAAAAGATGCCGTAACCGGTGTGGAATTGACAAAAGCGCGGCTGCCATTTTCATTGATGACCCTGCGCAACAGCAGGCGCTGTTCCTCACAGGAAGGCAAGCCCGCCTGGACGAGCAGTGCCAGTAACTCATCCTGAACGCCAGAAGAGATGTGGTCCATCCGGAAAACGCCGGAAACTTCACAGGAGGAAGCACCTTTTCGGATGCTGGCGGGGGAGGCGCGCCCCCCGCCCAGCAGCTGAATGGCACCAATAATCAGGGATTTTCCGGCACCGGTTTCACCGGATACGGTATTGAGTCCGGCTGCGAAGTCCAGTTGCAGTTCAGCGACGAGAGCCAGATTTCGGATGTAAAGCGATTCCAGCATACGAAAAGGAGGGATTTTTTAACAACGAAAAGACACGAAAAGGCACGAAATTTTAAAAGGGTTTGTTGTTATGACGGATGAGGCCGCTGGTGAAGATTTTGCCTTGTGCCTGTGGTGTTTGATGCGGCCGCAATCGTTTTGTCTTTTTCGTCCTTTCAGTGATTAATGAAGGTGGCTTGCTTCCATTTTTCAAGGTCAGGGATGGCTTCAGCAGCTTTTTCGAGCCGGTTTTGTTCGAAGAGTTTGAGCCAGGTGCAGACCAGTTCATGGTGTGCTTCACAGGTGAAAATATTGCGCAGAGGCATCAGAGCCTGCTTTTTGTCAGGATTCTGGAAATCGTCTTCTTTCCATTCCGCTTTACGGATGAAGCTGGCTACGTAATTGGCAGGGGAGGCCGCCCAGGCTTCGTGAAAGCGCATGATTTGATTCCAGTCATCCAAAACAGCAGAGATATCGGAGAGGTATCCGAGGAATGCGTTTTTTTCATCGTTCTGCAGGGGTTCGATGCAGGTTGCGGGCAGTCCGAAGTGGGTTGGGATGACCTCAATGCGGGCAATTCCTTTTTTATCTGCCTGGCAACGCAGCATATACCCCGTATACCAGAAGTTGTTGGAGTCATACTGATCGGCCCAGACATTGGGGAAGAAGAAGTTGCCGAGGCTGTAGACGATAGGTTTGCCCTGCCAGGTTTCAATACCCTGTGGACAATGCGTATGGACATTAATGACGAGGTCGGCGCCGGCCTCGACAAAGGCCCGGCTCATGCTGACGACCCTTGGGCTGGGAATGGGATTGTGTTCATTGCCGCCATGAGTCACCACGATGCAGAGATCGACCTGCTGTTTGAGCTCCCGGACTTGCCCGAGATTGTAGAAAGGGAACAGCGGATTGGCTCCGGCCTGATCCGGCAAAGCGCCGCCAAATTCGTTTTCAGCCACATTGATAACCCCTATGGTCAGATTCTTTTCCATGAAAATCAGCGGTTTGCGAGCTTCATGGAGGTTTTCTCCCGCGCCAACGGTGCGGAAGCCGTTTTGCTGCAGAAGTCGGATGGTTTCAACGACCGGTTCCGGCCCCAGATCTCCTGTGTGGTTATTGGCCAGCAGGGTGACTTGTCCACCCCAGGCTTTGAGCAGCTCGATGGATTCCGGTGGGCATTTGAGGTTGGGACCGCTTTTGCAGATCGGGGTATCGGCATTGGTCAGGGGGGTTTCAAACTGAATCATGGACACATCGGCACTGCGCAGAATGTTCTGGATTGGTGCCATGATCTCAGCGGACTTTCCTTCCGTAATCAGCTGCTGGGCATTGCCCCGTGGGCAGAAATCTCCTGCAAAAAGCAGCGTGAGGGAGTCCTGGGCGGAGGCGCTGCGCAATTCCTGTATACCAGATTTCGGGAAACTCATGAAATACTCCTGCGAATGAAATAACTTTGATGCAAAGGCAATCCCTTAACATGATGGCTGAACAGAAAAATTCCAGAAACGGAACATTATTTTTTAGCGATTTTATTAGCGTAATACGTCAGTGAAGCTGGGTGACAGTGGTATTTTTTTAACAACAAAAGACACAAAATGACCCGGGTGCAGTTCCCAAAAGTAGGTAGTCGCTGCCCCGGGCACCTGAGACCGTTCGGGCGTGGGAGTACTAACAGAAATCGCAACCGGGCCGGTTACGCCACCTTATAAGCCTGACCCCTGAACCCTTTCTGGATAGCCTCTACCTACTTTTGGGCACTGCACCCAATGACCCGAAAAAATTTCATGGGATGTACGACGCATGCTAGCAGTCAACGCCGCTTCCATGAAATTTTTTCGGGTCGTTTCGTGCTTTTCGTTGTTCAAAAAGAATTCCTCCGTTACCAGCTTTAT
>JAQVUB010000478.1 GCA_028699735.1 Lentisphaeria bacterium
GGATCTGCGTGCGCTCGATTTCATCCTGCTGCATCCGGGCGATCCAGCTTTTGCCGCCCTGCATGATCTGGCGCAGTTCATCAAGTTCTTCACTGGCGCCGGAGCGGATGATCCCGCCATCGCGCACGGAAATCGGGGGCTCTTCCACGATCCGGCTCTGGATGAGCGTGACCAGTTCGGGCTGGAGGGTGATTTCGCCGGCGAGCTTTTGGAAAAGTGCAATCCCGGGGCAAAGCGTGGAGAGAATCTCTTTGAGCGCGGGCAGCTGCTCAAGGGCCTGAGATAGATTGAGCATATCGCGGGCATTGCCCGAGGCAGCCGTCAGACGGGTCAGGATGCGCTCCAGGTCCCGGACAACCGAGAGCATCTGGCGGAAAGAATCGCACTGTGCCGGATGATCAAGCCAGGCCCGGACCGCTTCCTGGCGCTCTTTGATGGCGGCGGGGTCAGCCAGAGGTTGCGAGAGCCAGAGCCGGAGACGGCGTGCGCCCATCGGGGTCGCGGTCTGGTTCATCACCCCGAAGAGGGAATAAATGGAGGGAGCTTCCGGGTTTAAAGGTTCCAGAATTTCGAGGTTCCTCAAGGTATGGGCATCAAGCGCCAGATAATCGCTGCGCTCGTAGAAGGTCAGCCGCGAAAGCTGGGATGTCTGCCTGCGCAGGTATTGCTCCAGATAGTGAATGAGGGCTCCGGCGGCACCGATCGCCGCGTTTTTGACGCGCAGTCCGAAGCCATCAAGTGTGGCGACCTTGAAATGATCTTTCAGAGTGTAAAAACTCGTTTCCGGGGCGAAGACCCAGTCCTCGTAAAGGGTCACATGCGGGAAAGAGGGCAGAAGCGATTTCCGGAGCTCCTCGGCCTCTGAAGGGATGATGACCTCGGCTGGACGCTGGCGTTCCATTTCGGCCATGAGCGCTGACGGTGTGCTGAGCTCGGTCGTGAGGAAATCGCCCGTGGTCAAATCGGCCAGAGCCAGTCCCAGACATGAGCCCTGAGGATAGATCGCTGCCAGGAAATTATTGCGCTCAGCTTTCAGGACCCGCTCATCGAAGTGAGTGCCCGGGCTCAATATCTGCGTGACTTCGCGCCGGACGAGCTGGCCCGGACGCGGCTCCTCCATCTGATCGCAGATGGCAACTTTGCGGCCTGCTTCCAGGAGCTTGGAGAGATACGCTTGGGCGGCGTGAAAGGGGATGCCGCACATGGGATACTGGCCGCGTTTGGTCAGGGCGATATTGAGAATTTGGGAAGCCTCCAAGGCATCTTCGAAGAACATTTCGTAGAAATCCCCGAGCCGGAAGAGCAGCAACGCGTCCTTGGGCAGCTCGGATTTGATTCTCCGATACTGCGTCATCATGGGGGTCATTTTGACAGATTGGCCGCTGTTGCTCATCCAGAGGACCAGTGTACCTGTTCACGCAAAAAAATCAAGAAACCCGGCACCCCGTCCAAAAATAGATCTGCAGGCTCCCATACTAATAGCACCTTAATAAGAGATATTTTCTGAAGAAACGCTTGGGATAAAAAGCCTTGCTTATCGGGAGTCGATTCGACATCCTGGAATTCCAGGTTATTTATCGTGAATAAGATGTTTGGAACAGAGGGTTTATAGATGGCTATTAAAAATGAGATAAGAACACATGGGTTGCAAAGATGCTTTTACTTTAACAGTGTACTAAACTTCCTAAATCAGTCTGAAGGTACTATTCTGGGCAAACTTGCGAAAAATAATCCCTTTTCTTTGGAGCAGGATCAGCGTAATGCGTGGCTTGAAGAAATTCAGATACTCAAAAAAGCTTTATCTGAAATAGGTACCGGGCACCTCATTTTTGAATATACCATTCCACGCATTGGCAAACGGATAGACGTTGTCTATATCGTCGAAGGGATCGTTTTTTTATTGGAGTTCAAGGTTGGTTCTTGTGAATATGCCTCAAATGCCGTAGAGCAGGTGACTGATTATGCCCTTGATCTCAAGAATTTTCATAAAGCTAGCCATGAGCTCTTGCTTGTCCCTATGCTCATTGCCACACGGGCACCGGCTCATCCCTTTGAAAACCGAGAAATGAAAACCGGCATTCTGGAGGTCATTAAATGCAATTCGGAAAGCCTCTCAGAAGCCATTAAGCAGGTACTATCACAACGAAGTGCCAGCCCCTTGGAAGCAGAGGAGTGGCTCAACTCCCCCTACGTTCCTACGCCCACAATTATTGAGGCGGCCCAAGCGCTCTACCGCGGTCATGGAGTGACCGACATTTCAAGGAACGATGCAAGCGCGGTTAATTTAAACCTGACCACATCTGCCATAAACGCCATCATTGAAAAAAGCAAAAGCGAGCATAAAAAATCCATTTGCTTCATTACCGGCGTTCCAGGTGCGGGCAAAACCTTAGCCGGTCTCAACATTGCAAATGAGCGCCATAAATTTGATGAAAATGAGCATGCGGTGTTCTTGTCCGGCAACTACCCTTTGGTGACTGTACTGCAAGAGGCTCTGGCGCGTGATGAACATAAACGCTTAGGTAATAAAAAAAACGAAGCCACTAGCAAGGCAAAGGCTTTCATTCAGATCATTCACCATTTTCGAGACGATGCCCTCTCGACAGACCAAGCTCCCATTGAGAAGGTGGCTATTTTTGACGAGGCCCAGCGTGCTTGGAATTCAAAGAAGCTTTCGAATTTTATGGCCAGCAAAAAGGGCAGCCCAAATTTTGAAATGTCCGAGCCTGAGTTCCTCATTAGTATTATGGATAGGCATACGGATTGGGCTGTCATCATTTGCCTCGTCGGTGGAGGTCAAGAGATTAACCAAGGAGAGGCTGGCCTCATTGAATGGTTTA
>JAQVUB010000479.1 GCA_028699735.1 Lentisphaeria bacterium
CATGTGTGGAGTGATCCGGTACCCATACTTCACAGCCGTCAGCCTGTCCATTAGGTCCCTCGTCCATCGTCCATCGTCCGCGTCCATAGGGTCCATAAGGTCCATAGGGTCCATAGGGTCCCTCGTCCCTCGTCCATCGTCCCTTGTCCATTATGCCAGAAACTTTTACCACATCTGCACCTGTAAAGCCGCCTGCCAGAAGCTGGCTCCGGCGTTGTTTAGGGGTATTCTGGCGCCTGGCAATATTGCTTTTGGCCATTTGGCTATTGAAGATCACTCTGAAAAGCAGTGGTTCGGATATTTTTGCCGATCTGGGTGGTGCAAACAAGCCCTTTCTGCTGATCGCTTTCCTGGCCTATGGTTTGATTCAAATGTTAGCCGCCTGGCGCTGGGGCTTGCTGATGGGCGTGCAAAAGATGCACCTGCCTTTCTTCCAGGCTTTCAAACTGACCATGGTCGGAAATTTCTTCAGCCTGATCATTCCCGGAGCCGTCAGCGGAGATTTGCTCAAAATCGCTTACGCGGGGCAGTATTTCATCGGGCGCAAGACCGAGATTCTGCTGACCATCATGCTGGATCGCATTCTAGGACTCTTCGCCATGTTTTTTGCCGCCAGCCTGGCTACGTTGATGTATCTGCCCCAGCTGCCGGACTTATGGCGCACGCACCGACTGCTGGGACTGGCGGTGCTGGCAGCCAATGCCGGATGCTTCTTCTGCATCCTCGTCTATGGTCTCTACCGGAAAAGAGACTTCTTCCTAAAAAGCCAGCTTGTGAGTTCCGGATTTTCCGCGTTGTACCGGCGTTTGCCAGGGCTGCTGGTGAATATCCTGGAACGCCTTCAAGCCGCCTTTGGGCTATATCAGAAGCAACAGGTGATTTTGGGCAAACACGTCTTATATTCGATACTGGTGCATCTGATCAATGCCTTCAGCCTGTTTGCCATTGGCAAAGCCCTTGGTGAACGCGCGATGAGCGTCACACAATATACGCTTTCCATGCAAATTGCCAATGCCACTGGCCTGCTGCCGCTGACACCCGGAGGCCTCGGCATGAGAGATGCGGTTTCAGCTGCTTTTTTCAAGGCCTTCGAAGCTACCCCCCCGGAGGTGGCTGGCAGCATTCCGGTGGTTTTCTCGATCATTGTCGTAAGCTGGAGCCTGATCGGGGCTCTGATTTTCATCTTTTCGCCAGGCCTGCGCAAATTCAAGTCCGCTGTCGAATAACGCAACAAAGCCCCTTGCTCCAGAGCGGCAACCCTTTAAAATTTTCGGTTTTTTTCGTGATTTTCGTTGTTAATAATTCAGGTATTCACTATGAAACGTAATCTTATCCGAGACGTCCTTTCCAGTCGCGAATTCGGCACGATGCTGACCGTTACTGGTTGGGTTCGCACGCGCCGTGATTCCAAGGGCGGTTTTTCCTTTATCGAGCTCAATGATGGTTCCTGCATGGGAAATTTGCAAGTACTTGCCAATAATGAGCTGAGCAACTACAGCCAGGATGTTTTGAAACTGCATCCGGGCGCCTCCATTCTGGTGGAAGGAAAGCTGGTTGAATCCCCAGCAGCGGGGCAAGCCATCGAACTGCATGCTGAAACGCTAACCGTGCTGGGTTTTTGCGAACCGCTTGAATACCCCCTTGGCAAAAGCCGCATCTCCTTCGAACGCCTGCGCGAAGTCGCCCATCTGAGGGCGCGTACTAATACTTTCGGAGCCGTCGCGCGCGTGCGGAACACCCTCGCTTTCGCTACCCATCGCTTCTTCCAGGAACGCGACTTCCTCTATTTCAATGCACCCATCATCACCGCCAGCGACTGCGAAGGCGCCGGCGAAATGTTTCAGGTGACTACCCTCGATCTGGATAAACTCCCCATCGATCCCGAAACCCGCAAAATCGATTACAAGCAGGACTTTTTCGGGCGGGCGGCCAAATTGACGGTGAGCGGTCAGCTGGAAGCCGAGACGCATGCCTGTGCTCTGGGCAATGTCTATACGTTCGGGCCGACCTTCCGGGCAGAAAACTCCAATACTGCACGGCACTTGGCCGAATTCTGGATGATCGAACCGGAAATGGCCTTCGCTGACCTCAATGACGACGCCGACCTCGCCGAAGATTATCTCCGTTTCCTTTTCCGGGAAGTCCTCCGCCTCAGACCCGATGACCTCCAATTTTTCAATGACCGCATTGAGAAAGGCCTCCTGGACAATCTGGGACGTCTGGCAGAAGCGAAATTCACCCGCATTACCTACACTGAAGCGATTGCGTTGCTGGAGAAGAATGCGGAAAAGTTTGAATTCAAGCCATACTGGGGCATTGACCTGCAATCGGAGCATGAGCGTTATCTGGCTGAAGTCCTTTTCAAGGGGCCGGTGATTGTGATGAATTATCCCAAGGAGATCAAGGCCTTTTACATGCGCATGAATGACGACCAGAAGACTGTCGCAGCAATGGATGTGCTGTTGCCCACGGTCGGCGAAATCATCGGAGGCAGTCAGCGCGAAGAACGCCTTGATGTCCTCGAAAACCGCATCCGCGAAATTGGCATGAAGCCCGAAGATTACTGGTGGTATTGTGATTTGCGCCGTTTCGGCACCGTACCGCATGCCGGCTTCGGACTCGGCTTCGAACGCATGGTGCGCTTCTGCACTGGTATGGCCAACATCCGCGACGTCATCCCATTCCCAAGAACCCCGCAATCCGCGGAATTCTAATTTTTTTTTAACAACGAAAAATACGAAAAAAAAATACGAAAATAAGAGAGGTTTATCATGAAACTGATTGATCTGGTTTTATTACTCGAGCGCGGCAAACGCCGTTATGAGCTGGTTGGCACGCC
>JAQVUB010000480.1 GCA_028699735.1 Lentisphaeria bacterium
ATGTCCCTTTTCCTTTGCTCGTACCGCCAGGCAGACTTTCCTCAGTCACAAATAAGAATCCATAAAATAATACCTTGCCTGAATTTTACGAGTTGAAAAGAGGGGACAGGTGGCAGTGGCATTTTTTAAGTTACATTCCGCATAGGAGTTTCAGGCAGCAGCTTCCAGCCTGAAGCAGGATTTTCGTTTCAAGAGACGTTTTTCCATTTTCAGAGAGAAGGATGCTCTTATTGAATTTGATAAAGCCGTCTTTATCTCCAAAATTAGCGGCGAGCGCATAAATTTTGTCATCGCTGCCCCGGAATGCAGCAAAACGGCAAGCCTCCGAAATCGTCTCGATATCGATGTTTGCAAAATTCGATTTTGATGGCAATTTGCCGCTTTGCACGGCGAAACATTCGTCCAGCAGCAATTCGCCTGGTTCGAATTTTATCAATCCGGAGAAACATTTGGAACAGATTTCTTCGGCATACAGGTTGCCTCCTCCGTCTCTTTTGTATCGTATTTCTATTTGTCTTGAGGCAGGGCGGTTCAGGGTCAACGAGTCCGCGCCGTAGAATAGCTCAACGTTGATTTTTCCATCGATGTTGAGCATTCTGGAGTGGAGTTCCAGCGGCCCGAACGGAGCCTGCAAGCTGTTGAATGTCCGTTTTTCATGCGGCAATATAAATTGGCGGCTGCAGTTATTAAAAATGTCATTAGGTATAGTCAACATCAGACCTTTGACGGATTTCACATAAACCCGCTTAGGCGCTTTGGAGTATTGCATGTATAAAACCGAAGCGTTATCCGGCAGTGCCGCACAGACGATCTGGGTTTCGGCGACGACGTCATCCTTCTGACCCTCTCCGACCTGGCTGGCGGAAATAACTTCAAATTTCCCCATAGTGACGAAGCCATTTTTGAAAACTGTTTCGTGGTGGCTGCACAATTTAAATGGGCTGTTAGCTCCGGTACCTTTAATCTGCCCGCTACAGTTGAAATCCCATTCTGCCAGGGAGCTGTCATCCAGAGGCAGGCAGAGACCGAATGGGCATTTAGCGGCCATCCAGACCCAGGAACGGACATTTGCAGCGTTTCGCAAAACCAGTGCACCGTGAAAGGGATCATACCATTGAAAATCTTCAGCGTTTTTTTGAAAGGCTTCCGGCGTATGGTCAAGGGTAGCAAACTTGTCATGCCAAAGCGCCGCCTGTGCCAAAGTTGCCGCGCGGTCGGATTCCAGACGCGTATAATACAAGGGCGAGATTTCTTTTAATTGAGCCAGTCTTGTGCTGGTGAAAGAGCCATCCCCGTTTACTTCCTGTTCTTTTCGCACGGTTTCAAACCATTTTTTTTCGAATTCGAGGCAATCCAGGTCGCCATATTTGTCAGCGATAAACAACCATACAGATATCGCATAGTCCTGGCAATAGCAATATCTTACCCGGGTATCTCCTCCAATTCGCAAAAGCCGTCCGTCCGGGAAGGTAAAATGCTTTACCAGTTTCCAAAGGTTCAGGGCATGATGATATAAAGCCTCGGGTGCTTCGATTCCGCGTTCCCGGCAGGAAAAATGCAGCATGGCGATCTGTGAAAGACAGATGACCATGTAACCGACATTCATATAGCCGTGATGGACCAGAGCGTAGGTTTCCTGAAAGTTGGCGCCAATATGCCATTCAGAGATTTTTCTGCCATCGATCTGCTCTGCCCGGTTTTTATCCGAGGGTACCGAGATCGAATTGAGCAGGAATGAAGTCCCTTTTTCCCGGTATCCGGCGGCATTCTGGCAATTTGGATACATGATTGCAGTGCGGTACAGAAAAGCCCCGTTCCACAGGTTGCTTTCCGGCTTGTTATATGCGGGATCATCGGGGGAGGCGACGATGGTATATTCCTTCAGGAGCCAATCCGCTTCGGACAATAAGACCTTTTTCAGTAAACTCCTGTCATATTCGTCAAGCAATGGATAAATTGTGTCGACACCGGCCATCATGCGTTCAATTCCCAGAACGCTTATCCACGTATGGCCCCATTTTGTCCCGTCCATACAAGTTGCATGTCCTTCGATGTGACTTGCGAGAGAAAAACGCAGCATTTTGATTGCGACCGCCAGCATTTCCCCTTTCGTCTTTCCGGCAACTTTATCATCCGGCTTCATCAGGTGTCCATATATGGCATAGGCGGCAAAGGCTTTCTGCTGGGTTTGTACTCCCCAGCCTTCGAAACCCGTTCCGTAAGTTATCATATCGTCAGTTCCCGGAACGGAACTTAATTCAGCGCCTGCACTGGGAAACCATTTTTCCAGCAAGGCCAAATACTTTTCAGTCATTGTGCTCATGATATTCCTTTCCTCATCAATTTACGTAATATGTCAGATATCCCTTTTTTTACAACGAAAGACCCGAAAAGACCCGAAAAAAAATTGAAAAAATTATATTGGGTCAGTTTTCTGTAGTGGATTGTGCGTTGTGCGTTGTGCGTGATAATTGCATGGGACGTATGGGACGTATGGGACGTATGAATGGGACAATGGGACAATGGGACGTACAATGATAGTTTTCTGATCCCATAGTCCTATACATACGTCCCATACGTCCCATACAACGATCACGCACTACCACTACAGAAGACTGAGCCATTACCTGATCGGAGGGAGTAATCTAATCAGTTGAATCTTATGGTTCTTGATTTTGCCGGAAAGGACGATAGAGTAAGCGCGGCGTGAAAAAACCATGCCAGGTATATTTTCAGGCAGGAGAAACGATGTCGATTCTGACTTTTCAACGAAATATTGATGCCGCAACGGAAGAACGGGGTTCTTTGCAGCGGAAAAAGGCGGCTTTGGAG
>JAQVUB010000037.1 GCA_028699735.1 Lentisphaeria bacterium
CTGTTATATGCCACGACTGTTCGGGCGTGGGCGCATAAACCCACATCACAACCGGGCCGGTTGCGCCACTTTTTAAACCTGCACCCTGCCATATGCCACGACTGTTCGGGCGTGGGCGCATAAACGCACATCACAACCGGGCCGGTTGCGCCACTTTTTAAACCTGTCCCCTGCGCCCTTTTATTGCAGCAGGCAGCAGGAGAGGATATTGACTCCGAGTGCGAGCGCATCCCTTGCGTGGATGCCTCCGCAATAGGGGCATTCCGCCAGTTCCCATCCGCAGGCCAGTCCGACCGGCGAAAAGATAACGGCGAGGTGTCCCTCATGGCGGATGCCGTAGAGTTCCGGAGGAATGCGCCCCTGCACCTGCAATTTTTCGGCGAGAGCCGGTCTGGGCTGGACATCCTTGATATGATTCGGGAAGGCAAAGATCGGGTGATTATTCAGGATGCGTTCGAGTTGTGCACCGGGCAGCACCTTGCTCATTTCGAGGCGGAAACTTTCCGCGAAGCCCTTACGCCCGCAACAACTCTCGGCGAAGAGGACGCCGCCGCGGAGCAGATAGCTTCTCAGGTTGCTGCGTTCCTGCTCGGTTAAAACGAAGTTTTGATGTCCAGTCATATAGACGAAAGGCATATCAAACAGTCTGCTCGAGCCCAGATCGACTTCCTCGCGTTCAAAACGCACCGGAGTTTTGGTTTGCTCATGAAAACTGTTCAACAGCATGGACAATCCGGAATCACGGCATTTCCACAGACCACTGTATTTTGCCTCCGCAATCAGAAATTTTCCAGTTTTGGTTTTTTCGGCATCGACGAAATCGAGTGCTCTGCTGAGTGGGAGAGCTGCGGAGCGTTCTGCAGTGAGATAGGCCATCAGGTTTGCGCCGAGCTGTTTGGCGGTTTCGATTTCGTAGCCGAGGCAGTGGTGCCGGTCGTTATCGGGCTGGTCATCCCAGCCGCAGCTGACATCCCAGCGGAAGAAGAAGACGGCGGTGCGGCAGCCGATATCGATGCCGATGATGGCGGGGTCGCCATTGCGTGCGCCGGCCTTCAAAGCATAGGGGCGGTAGCGGATATTTTTGATGTCGAAAAAGGAATGGAAGACGGGGTGATCCGTATCGAGAAAATACGGGGGTCTTTCGGGGATTAGTTCGCGCATTTCGCGGACGGCGGACTGTACGAATGCAGTACGCCCGCAGCATGCATCCATGATCAAGGTGCCCCCTTGCAACAGATACGCCCGCAGACGCTGGCGAACTTCCGGTGTAAACTCAAAGGCATCATGCCCGGTGCGATAGAGGACGGGCACACTTTTCGGATCACTGGGAATCTGCGTCTCGGGCAAATTCATCTCACTGAAATGCACATTCAGGTTTTTGGCCATCCATTTCAGCAGATTTTTGCAGTCTCCGGGGTTGGTGGCCCAGTCGCTCTGCTTCTTCGTCGCAATTTTGGCAATTAATACTGGCGGGCGGGGCGGATTCTTTTTTTCTGTACGGCGCAGAGGCACTACTGGTAAGGGTAGCGGGGGTAAACCCTCCGCCGAGGAATGCTGCGCGGGCGGGGTGGCCGGCGGCAAAGGAATACAGGTATAGGAAGTCTCCTCTTTGGCGACATCACTGTCCAGACCGAGTCCGCGCAACAAGGCATCCTGCCCGGCGGATTCCAGGGAAATCAGCAACGCGGCAATAAGCAAAATCAGACATCGGATGGCGTTCTTCATGAGTTACCTCCTTGGTTTGTACCAGCTTACTATAATTCAATTTGTGTAAAAGCACAAGGCGGTTTTTTTAACCACGAAAAGACACGAAAATTTTCGTGCCTTTTCGTGGTTTTCGTGGTTGGAATTGAAGTTACTGGATGAAGACCGGTTTGATGTGGCGTTCGAAGATGTTGGTGGTCACATTCTGGGCGACGACGGGTTCGAATTGTTCGAGTGCTTCTAGATAGCGGTCGCCCATTTCAGCGGCAATGCGGAAGGCGACATGCAGCATCTGGCGGAAATGCAGATTGTAGGCCGGGTTGCTCTGATCATGCCGCAGAGCTGAACAGAATTTTTCGGCATTCCATTTGGCGACGGCTGCGGGTTTTGGCAATTTTGCGGTATCGATATCGATGACTGTTGCATAGGGTTTGCAGAGTTCATCGAAGCGCTTGAAAGCCTGTGCATAGATATCCTGAGCCAGTTTGAGGCCCTCGCCGCCGGCGGCAGCCAGCCCTATGAGTTCTTCGAGCCAGGTGGTGCCGGCCGTCTTCAGATGCAGTCCGGCATCAAAACGCTGCAGGGCATCGTGAATGATCGGGTAGATGGAAAATTTGTCACTGCCGGAATGAATGCTCAATTTTAGATTTTTGGGCAGGCCGAAGCTATTGATGGCGTATTGGATGACGGCCAGGTCTTCGTTGAATTCCTTTTTGAATTGAGCCAGATTGCCGACGTAATCAACGCCCTTGTTGAAACGTCCGGTGAATTTCGGGGCAATCGTCTGGGCGGGGATTTTTTCATCGGCAATGGCCGCCAGAATAAACAGCATATCGACCGGAGTCTGCGGCAGGTCGGTTTCATCCATGGATACCTCGGCGATAAAATTGCCGGCTCCCTTTTTGCTTTCAATATGCCGGTACAGTTTGCCGGCTTCCTGAACGGCCAGCAGATACTTGCCGGCAATCGCCTCCGCTTCTTTGGCAGTGACGGTGATGGCAGCCTTAATCCCGGAAATTTCGAGCTTTTTGCCAATCAGGCCGGCATGCTTTTTCAGAAAGGCCTTGATATCCTTTTCATCGGCGGGTTTGCCGCTGAAATCCGCGACATCCAGGGTGAAAAAGTCGCTGGCATCCATAAACAAATCGACATTTTTCAGACTGATATGATCGGCATCGACATGGTGTTCACCGGTAAAGCAAAAGGCATTGACGGCCTGGGTGACGGCTGCTCTGACATCACCGGGGCAGGTGCCGATGATCGAATGCTCGCGGAAAGATTTATTCCAGACCGGTGCGATGGCCACACCTAGACTACGTGCTTTGACAATCGCCGCCAGTTGCGCTCGGGCCTGATGTCCAAAACGGTCGCCGACACCCATGCTGTATTTCGCCAGTTCCATTACTTTTTTCTCCTTAGGTTTTGTTTGTGAGTTTATGGGGAATCGAAGTAGATACGATGTAATGCGTCAGATGAAACAAGGTTACAGCGGTATTTTTAACAACGAAAAGCACCAAATGGCACGAAAAAAAATCATGGCAGTAACGTAAACTGCTTGCATGAGTGTACTTGCCATGATTTTTTTTTCGTGCCATTTGGTGCTTTTCGTTGTTAAAAAAACTCTGTTACCCAGTTTCACTGCTGGATGTTCGTTTTGCCGGCTTGCAGACGGATGACCAAGTCGGTTTTTGCTGCCAGTTGCTGATCATGCGTTACCATGACAATGGTGCGCTGGTCACTTTTGCGCAAAGAATTCAGGATGCGGATGATTTCCGCGGCGGCGGCCGCATCGAGGTTGCCGGTGGGTTCATCGGCCAGGATGATCTGCGGATCATTGATCAGAGCTCTGGCGATGGCGACGCGCTGTTGTTCCCCGCCGGAAAGTTCGCGGGGGCGGTGTTCGAGGCGGTCAGCCAGCCCGAAATCGCTGAGCAGCCGTCCCGCCTTACGGCAGGCCTCCGTGCGGTCACGCCCGAAATACAAGGCCGGCAGGACGGCGTTTTCGAGGGCGGTAAGTTCCGGGAAGAGGTGATAGGACTGAAAGATGAAGCCGATTTTATCGCGGCGCAGTCTGCTCAGGGTTCTTCTGGGAAGGCGTGCGAGGTTCTGGTCTTCGAGCAGGATCTGTCCGGCACTGGGTTTGTCCAGGCCTCCGAGCAGATGCAGCAACGTAGTTTTACCGGAGCCGGATGGACCTACCAGCGAGACCCAGAGGCCTTTTGGGATGCTGAAGTTCAAGCCATCGAGCACCTGAATAGAACTGCCGTCGATACGAAAATGCTTTTTCAGGTCAACAATATGATAAAGGATGTTATTGGTTCCGGCCATATCAGTTATCCTCCTGCAAGGCTTTGGCCGGTTGCAATGCCGCTGCATAGATGGCCGGGATCAGGGCTGCCAGGATGCAGATGCTCAGAGATAGCGAAATGATCAGCAGCAGGTCCGTGGGGGTGGTCAGCGCGGGAATTTTCATCAGGTGATAGAGCTCAGCGGGGAAGATTTCATGTCCCATGATGGTGCTGAGCAGGCTGGCGATGCGGTCGCGCAGAGCCATGACGGTCAGGCCCAGGGTGACGCCAAGGCCGGTGCCGAGCACTCCGATAATGGCTCCCTGCAAGAGAAAGATGCGTGCGATGGCGAAACCGGGCATGCCAACCGCTTTCAGGACGCCGATTTCGCGGGTTTTCTGGACAACAACCGTAATCAGAGTGGTGGCGATACAGAAAGAAGCGACCAGGACGATAAAGGTCATCAGAAAAGTCATCAGGTTTTTTTCCACCTGCAAAGTGCCGAAAAGCAGCTTGTTTTTTTCCTGCCAGGTGACAAACTGGCAAAGCGGAAATTCCTGTTTGAGTTTCTCGGTCAGTGTATTCATCTGCATGGGATCGGGCACCGCAATCTGAATGGAGCTTGCGCTGCCCCAGTCCAGTCCCATCAATTCAGCCGCCTGATCCAGATGCATGACCAGGACATTGTCGTCGTAATCGGCCACTCCCATCGAATAAAATCCGGCCACACGCACCTCTTCGGGCAGATACAACTCTTCGGAATCCCGCATTTCAACACCGCCATCCTCTTTCCAGACGATATTTTTGGTCAGCCGGGCAGGGGAATGGATCAGAAATTCATCGCCTTCGCGCAGTCCGGTCATCATGGCCAGGCGTGCGCCGAGGATAACCTCGCCCTCCTTGAGGATATGCCCGGGATGAAAGTAATTGCGCTGGATGGAAGTGACTTCCTTCTCCAGATCCGGTACAATGCCCCGGATGACCTTTGGCAGAATCTGTTTACGGATCTGAATCAGGGCATTGCCTTCAATCACCGGCGTGCTTTTCAAACCGTGCTTTTTGAGCTGTTCGACGATCTCGAGCGGTTTGGCAAAGCTTTCCGAGAGGACGGGATATGCAGTCAGGTGCGCCTGCATGCTCATGATGCCTTCTCGGATATCCCGGTCAAAACCGGCCATGACCGAGCTGACAATCAGCAAAATAGCCACACCCAGCGTCGGTCCCAAAATCGAAAGCAGGGTGATAATGGAAACGAACGTGCGTTTCGGTTTCAGATAACGCAAAGCCAGAAAAATTTCTGCCGGTAATTTCATTTTTTTTAGGGTGCAGGGTGCAGGGTACAGGGGGCAGGCAGGGGGCAGGGGACAGGTTCTCCCTGTCCCCTGGTTTTTCAGAAGAGTTTTTGGATGGCAGAGATGGCTTCGTCGGTGAGTTTGTAGCCTCCGTCGGATCCGACTTTGCCATTGATGATCAATCCGCCATATCCGCCCAGTCGTTCGGCTTCTGGGCTGGGCAGATAGCTGCCGGAGCCGCCGGAGAGCTGTACGATGAAGGTCTGCTTTGCCGCCGAGCGTGCTTTGATGATCTGTCCAAAGACCAGATACAGTTCAAAGGGGCAGTTGACCATGGCCGAGTCGCCGATGCGCAAAGTCTGCATGTCAAATTCGAAGTTCGCATTGGCATCCTGCATCTCATAACGCTTAATGACTGCTTTTTCGTTCTGGATCAGGACGAAATGATGCAGTTTGCTGTCGTAAGGGCCATGCTGGTTGGGAATGGCTTCATTCTCATGCGTTTCCCGGCAGAAATCGAGAAAGGCTTCGTATTCCGGCATGGTGGCCAAGAGCTGCTCGATTTTTTCTTTCGCTTTGCGGTAATCCTGGAAAGAAGCTCTTCGCATCGGCAGAGAGACCCGTTTGCAGCTGTGCTGGAAAACTGGGTCGGTTTCAATTTTGCCTTTGGTTTGCGGGAAGGCTTCCCGAACTGCGCTGGTCAGGCGTTTTGCCAGTTCGGTGACGCCGTCTGCGTGCCAGAAATCCGGTTCGGTACGGTATGCGCGCGTCAGATCTCGTGGGGACTGGCATCCCGCTGCGCTGATCTGGCAGAGCGTATGGAAATCCGCGCCGAACTCCATTTTAAGATTTTCGCGGGTTGCTCCCATGTAATCGGAGGAAATCTGGTAAGTGGATTCCATGACCTGGGATGGGCATGCGACATTCAGGATCATGCCTGTGGCTTTGCCGTCTGCACTGAAGGTGAACAACATTTCCACGCCGGAGTCTTCACCGGCTTCCATACCGACAAAATCCGGGCGGGTGGTATCCCCGTACATTTCTGCAGTCCCGTCCGCGTATACCGCGCGCCGGCAATGGCCAATGCGGGCATTGCCGAAGGCCGGAGCTATGCCACCGGCAGCACGACTTTCCCAGGCAGTCTTTGCCGCTGAAAGAATCTGTGTCTTGAGGAAAACCAGGTAATCCGCCGGTTTCAGGGCATCCTGATCGAGCGGCAGCCAGTCCCGGAAGAGGCCGGTTGCCTGAGTATAGGGGGCGCTGTGCGTATGAATGGCATTCAAAAAGATGCTTTCCGGGCGAAGAGCTGGAATTTCTTGGTGCACGATGGCGCGTACCTCTTTCTGGAATTCCTCGGGGAAATTCACCACGTCCAGGCAAATCATCAGAGCCTGCTGACTGCCTTTTTCCAGCGCCAGTGCAACGGTTTTGATGCGCGAATGGATTCCAGTTGCCAGACGCTGGTAGTATTGCCCGGACAGTTCGACTTTCGAATTATCCGGCGTGATGTCGGCCTCGCCCCAACCAATCCGTAAAGATTCCTGCATGTTGTTAACCTTATCTTTGTCTTTAGTAATTAAGTGCAATCCACTGTTTTTTATTGGCGGATTCCTTGACTTTTTCCATCAGATACTGGATATAGACGCCCTGATCCAGGGTGGGTCCGACGGCTTTTCCGGTATGAACCGAATTCAGGAAAGTATAGAGGCAGTGCATGTGCCCGCGCATCCAGCCTATCGAGGCTTTCGGGGTCGGGAAACCCGCGGGTTTGTCGTAGCGTTGTCCGCAGTCGACAGCGGTCCATCCGCGCACTCCGCCTAGGGGTTTGGCCATTGCAGCAGTATCATAGAAATAGAGTCGATGCCAATCCATCGGGAGCAATTTGATGGCGCCTTTGTTGCCGTAGATTTCGAAACTGACTTCATCTTCACTGCCGGTGGCGATTTTGGAAGCGCTGATCAGGCCGATCGCACCGTTGGCCAGTCGCATGGTGACTTGCATGCTGTCCTCGGCATCGACTTTCAGCATCCGTGCGGGATCCTCAGCAGAAGGACGCTCTGGATAAGCGATCCGGGTGGCGGCGCTGAGTTCCTGGAAATTTCCGAGCAGATAATGCATCAGATCGAGGATATGGCTGCCCAGGTCAGCCACCACACCTCCGCCGGCTGCTCCGGAGAGCTTCCACTTCAGCGGGGCTTTCGGGTCGGCGCTGCCGGAATGCAGGTACGACGCCCGGAATTCCAGGATTTCGCCGAGACGGCCTTCTTCGATGAGTTGCTTTGCGCGCATGGTAACCGGGAAAAAGCGGTTTTGCAGAGTCATCTGCGAGATGCCCCGGTAGTTTTTCAGGGCTTCTTTAATCTGTTGAGCTTCCTCCCAGGTTGCGGTCAGCGGCTTGTCACAGTATATATGTTTCTGTTGTTGGATGGCGGAGAGTAATTCTTCGCAGTGCAGATTGTTTGGCGTGCAGATGTCAATGATATCGATCTCGGGGTCCTCGGTGATCTGCCGGAAATCGTTGACTGGTTGGGCGCTCCCCAGCAGTTCTGCCGCCTGGCGGGCAGTCTCCGCTTTGGAAGTGCACACTTTGCTGATTTGTGAGCGAAAATCCTGCTGCTCATAAAACAGCGGAATATTCAGATGCCCATAAGCATGTACCTTGCCAATGAAACCAAATCCCAGCATCCCAACTTTATAGGTCTTCATCAATCCTTGACTCCTGCTGATCCGGAAATCTCTCCGGAAAATAAAAAAAAGACAGAATAGCCTCCTGTCTGTGTGAATTTTGGCTTTCAATAAGAATATAATACACAAGAAGGCGTTTCACCTGCACGAGTCGTACTTCCCATGCAATTTTTTCGGGTCGTTTCGTGTCTTTTCGTTGTTAAAAAATATCACTGTCACCCAGTTACTGACGTATTACCACTTTTATTTTTTTTCAGATTTGCAATGGAGCTGCGCCAAGATTATTTTAGCTTTTTGTTTTGTCACATGCGGAAATTACTGGAGTAACTTGTCATGTCGGTGAAGAATCTGGTACACTTTGTGGAATGGAAGAAGATCTCTGATGGGGACATGGATCAGGTCCTGTGTCAGCTTGTCGATTGGGGCGTAGATGCCCTGGTGGCACATCCCTGCTGGGGAATGCGGGAACAGGAACTGTCCGGATATCTGCCCGAGCTGAACCGCAAATTTCGTCTGGCGGGGTTGAGCACTCCTGCCTGCCATGCATTCTGGGGAAAAGGATATGATTTGGGATATTTGAGCGAAGAGCAGAAAATGGACAGTCTGCGACAGCATAGCGATTTCCTGCTGTATCTGGGAAGCATGGGCGTAAAAACCTATACCCTGCATCCGGGTTTCCAGAAGGCACAACCCATTCCAGAAGAAATTTGGAGCAATCTGTCCAGAAATGTGGAGTTGCTTTTGCCGGCAGCGGAGGATGCCGGTATCATCCTGGCTCTGGAAAACGGCCAGGAAGCAGCCGCTGACCTTGCAAAGCTGGTTGACCTGATAAGGGGTTTCAAGCATTCCAGTTTGGGGCTTTGTTTTGATTCCGGACATGCCCATTGTTATTCCGGGCTGGGAGTTTCCGGCGCTTTGAATGTATGCGCAGACCAGATCGTCACCTGCCATCTGCATGACAATGACGGCAGCGGCGATCAACATAACCCACCGGGAGAAGGCAATATCGATTGGAAGACCATGATCCCCGCGCTTAAACAATGTCCGCGGCTGCAACATGCGGAAACGGAGTCCGGAAACTGGAGCGAAGCAAGCTGGCGGAAATTTGCCGAAATCTGGGAAACATACTGACGGGGGCAGTGGAACAGGGATTTTTTAACAACGAAAAACACCAACAACCCGAAAAAAATACCACTGCACCCAGCTTTACTGACATGTTATCTTTTCGGGCAGAAATTTTCAATAAAACACAGGTTACGGTTTGCAAAGTCGCCGGCAGGCGTTATTTTCCTGCTGCGGTGATGATGGATATCATTGCCGGGAGTTTTCGCTCACTACTGGAGAACATGCTTTGGGCAATCGTTTTGACAATTTTGGCAGTTTAGGGGATTTGTTTCCGGAGACGGAGATCAAATGCCGTATACGTGGTTGCAGGAATACGATCCATATCAGCGGGGACGAGGCCATGCATAATCTGGCCAAAGGAAATTCTTCCCGCCCTGATAAAATGTGCGAAGAATGCTACCAGCTTTTTCTGACTTTGCAAGATAAGGAAGTACCCTGCTCCAAGCCTGGCTGCACCGCTACCTGGACCTGGAACCGTTTCCAACAGCTGGAAAACGCTGCCAGTGGCCATGCTGATACGCCGCCCCGGGGATTCTGTGCGGCTTGCCGGGAGGAGATCCGGGAAGGCAGCGACCTTGAACAACCTTGCCGCATGCGAGGCTGCAAAAACACCTGGGTTTGGAGCAGGCGCATGCAGGTGCAATCCGGAAATGGAAAACCACCACGCAGGCTCTGCGAAGAATGTTTCCAGACGCTGAAAAAACTGGAAGACCGGGAGCTTCCTTGCCGGGTCAGAGCTTGTAACAATACCTTTGTCTGGAATAAATATCTCCAGCTGGAACATCTGCACGAAGGCAAAAGCCTTGATAATCCGCCCCGGCGCATGTGCGAAGGCTGCCTGAACAAGTTTCAAGGACTGAGCAACAGCACCGAACCCTGTAAAGTCCATGGCTGTAAAGGGACTTGGGTATACAGCGCGTATGAGCAGCTGGAAAACCTGATCTCCTGCAAAGAAGGTGAATCTCCTGAAAAACCCAGCCGCATGTGCAAAGAATGTTTTGATTTTTTTAATGCGGCAAAAGATCAGGAAGTGACCTGTAAAAATCGTGGTTGTGACAAAACCTGGTTATGGACTCGCAGCATGCAGCTGGGTTTCCGTCAGAAAGGCGATATCAACCATCCGCCCTCGCGCATGTGCGATGATTGCATGAGTCGCTTGAAAAGCCTTTCTGAGACGGAGGAACCCTGCCAGATACAGGGTTGCAAAGGCACTTGGACTTACCGTCCGGAAGACCAGTTGCACGATCAATTGCTTGGGCGGAAAGCCCCTCAGAAAACCTGCAAGGCGTGTCAGGAGTTTTTGGGCAGTCATGAAGCGCTGGAAATTGCCTGTGAGCGTTGCGGGAAAGTGTTTTCCTGGTCCAGCCAGGAACAATTACTTTGCAGTCTGGGGGTCTTTGGCAAGCCTGAATTATGCGCGGATTGCGTTCAGAAGGAAATGGCCGTAATCCGTCCGCCGGCGGCAAAACCGACTCCAAAAGTGGATAAATATACGATCCGGATTCCGCAGGGTGGTACTTGGAATGAGGATCCTTTGATCCGTGAGTGGCCTCCACACATGAGCAGAGAGTCGATTTCCCGGATGGAGGAGGCAGCCATACGGATTGTCTGCTTTGGCGATGAGATGACCAGTTGCGGAAGCGATCTGTCGAAAAGCTGGCCGGCATTGCTGGAGAAACGCCTGCAGGAGCGATACGGGCAGGAATATGGCAAAATAGGGGTGTTGAATGCCGGAATTTCGGGTTGTACAACGCGTCTTGGCTGCCGCCGTTTTGCCCGGGATGTACTGCCCTTTGAACCGCATCTTTTGATTGTTTCGTTCGCCTTCAGCGATACTCGGATGCAACATCCCGAATCCTTGAAAAAGGAAAATATGGCGGAACGGCTGGAAAGACTGTCAGCAGATTTTGATCAAATGCGCGCATTATTCGGGCAACTTCCTGCATACTGCCGCAGCCTCTTCTGGTTGCCAAATCCAGTTTTTCCGCAACAGGATGGGATCCAGATGCCGGACTGGCGGGAAAATGGGCGCATTGACGAAAATGTCCGCGGCTTTTTTGAAGCGCACCTGCGCCAGGTGCGCCTGAAATGCCGCAACGAAAGTATACCACTGCTCGATGGGCGTGCTTTGTTTGAAATTGGCGGCATGCACAGCGCCCTGCGCTGGATGGAAAACTGGTTCCAGCCCAATGAAATCGGACTCAATAACTTCGTGGGCTGGTTCGAAAACATGATCCAAAGCGAAAATCTGCTTCAGGGAGCACAGGAAGAGTAAAGGGGCTGTTTTTTAACAACGAAAAGACACAAAAGGAC
>JAQVUB010000481.1 GCA_028699735.1 Lentisphaeria bacterium
TGGTTAAAAGAAATCCACTGTCACCCAGCTTCATCTGGCGTAGTGCGAAATCCAGGTAATGGCTCAGTCTTCTGTAGTGCAGGGTAAAAGCGGGACTATGGGACTATGAATGGGACTATGGGACTATTCCCATGAAACACCCCGCACTACAGAAGACTGAGGCATTACAAATCCAGTGACCGAAAATCGACTTTGCCGGCGAATTTGCTTGTTTTTTCCCGAGAAATCGTTACATTAACTTTACTGACATTGGCAAAATAATTCAACGCCCGGGTAGCTCAGTGGATAGAGCAGAAGTTTCCTAAACTTTTGGTCGGCGGTTCAATTCCGCCTCCGGGTACCAGACTCAAAGCACTTGTCAGCAAAATATCAAGTGGTTTTTCATCGGGATTCCTGCAGCTCATTGATCAGACCCGGTCTGTTTTTCCTGCATCAAATCCACCCTAGGAAAATTGACATTCTTGAAGGGGAATGAAGCATTATTGGCCACACCTTTCATGCATTAAATTTGGTTATTCCCAGCAGAAAGAAGCTCTTCCGGTATTATGGTATGGCTTTTACACTTTTGCAGTACCACCCTTTTGCTATGGATGAACTTTGCGCACGGATGGAGCGATGATATGACAGTCACAGTCTGGACGGAACCGTTCAAACGGGAAATTATTGAGGAACTGCAGGGTCAGGCAGCAAAACTTTTCCGGCGATTCCAATTGCCTGAAAATGCTGGAGAATGGGAAGAAAAACGCCAACCGATTGAAGAGCGCTTGCGCCAGCGCCTGAATATCCGCCTGGACCGGCAGCTTCCTCTGGATACACAATGCAAAGCAGCCATTGATTTGGGGAATTACACAGTCACGCAATTGATTTATCAGAGCCGTCCAGATTTCTATGTCACTGCTTCATTATACAAACCTTCAGGCACTGGCCCATTTCCTGCACTGGTTCTGATGCATGGACACAACTCGGATGGACGGCTCCATGAACGGCAGCAAAGCCTGGCGTCCCGGTTTACGCAGAAAGGCTATGTTTGCCTGTTTGTGGACGCCTTCGGCTCCGGTGAACGTTCCATGGAACACGGAAAATTCGAATACCATGGCGGCAGTGTTGGCGGCATGCTTTTCACGACAGGCGATACTCTGCTGGGAATACAAGTCATGGATAACAGCCGCGCCATCGACCTGCTCTGCAGTCTTCCTTACGTTGATCCGAAAAAGATTGGGGCAACCGGATCTTCCGGAGGCGGCAACCAGACCATGTACCTGGCTGCTTTCGATCAGCGGATAAAAGCGGCTGCCCCGGTGGTCAGTGCAGGTTCCTTCCAGTCCTATGTCGGCGGTGCCAATTGCGTCTGTGAATTGATTCCGGATGGACTGCAGATTTGCGAAGAATCCACAGTACTGGCAATGGCAGCGCCAAGGGCTCTGCTGCTGTGTAATGCGCTGCATGACATCAACCATACTTTCTATGTTTCGGAAATGATGCGCAGCTTTACAGAGGCAAAAAAGGTTTTTCAAGCGCTTGGTGCATATGAAAAATTAAGCAGCATGGCCTTCAATGGTCCGCATTCCTACCCTGAAGATGTTCAGGCCGCTATTGTCGGTTTTTTCGACCTGCATTTGAAAAACGAGGGGCATGGATTGCCCTGCTCTAATCTGCCGCAGGCTAAAACCTTGCCGAAGGAACAAATGTTGTTCTTTCCGCCAGGCCAACGCAGCGTTAAAGTGTGCAGCATTGGTGAATATCTGGCACGGGAAAGCAACCGTCTTCAGCACCATGCTAAAGGCACCATTGCCGAATTGAAAGCCTGCCTGCGGTTGAGTGACGAAAGCATTCAGGCGCATTACCTGTCAAGCGAAAACGGATGGGAAAAATATACCATTGAAACCAGCCGTGAACGGCTATTGCCCTTTTTATTCAGGAGAGGAGCTTCCGTAAGCTGCCGAATTCTTGCTGCCCCCGGAGGGAAAGGCGAACTGGAAAAGCAGGGACTCTGGTCTGAATTAGAAACAAGCACAGAATCGATACTGGTTTTTGACCCATGGGGCTGCGGTGAATGCGGTTACATCACGGAAATTCAGAACATCTGGCTCGAACAGCATCAGCTCAGCCGGGCACTCCTCTGGCTGGGACGGCGGTTACTGGGAGAATGGTGCATGGATTACCTGGCCGCAATGTCATTCATTCGTTCAAAACTTCCACAGGCGGGCTTCTCCCTGACCGGCCTGCGTGACTGTGGCCTGGCAGCACTCTATGCTGGCCTGGTCGCTCCGGAGGGGGTTCGTGAAATCCAGATGATTGATGCTCCAGCAACTTACGTGCGTACGGAGAAGGCGCCGGTACCTCCGCCTGTTCCAGCGCCGGATTTCCAGTATGTTCCCCCAGATTATTTCACGATGGCACTCTGCCTGCCGGATATCCTGCGCTGGGGCGACATCGATTATGCGGTAAGCCTGGCCGCCTGTCCGGTGGAGCAAATCCGCCCCAGGCGCCTGGATGGAACCCTGACCTGACTGATGAAAGCACCGGATCGGATTACTGCTGATGCTTCCGGCAAAAGAGACACTCTTCGTTGTCGCAAAGAAGAATATTCGGATCTTGCGAAAGCAGCTGCATACCAATGGTAAATAAATTTCCGGCCTCGATCAGACGGATTTTCCCGCAACCCAGCGTGCTTTGCTCGATTTTCAGACCGGATATCAACGCCTTTTTGAAAAATTTGCGGCTGCTGGCGTTGGCAAGTTAAATTGACCTCTGTTTTGACAATCTTGCCTATTTTTTGGGGGGATGAGGTTGCTGACGAATTCCACCGTCGTGTAATGGCTC
>JAQVUB010000038.1 GCA_028699735.1 Lentisphaeria bacterium
GTTGTTCAGATGATTACGCTGGGTTGTGCGAAGAATCTGGTTGATGCCGAAGTCATGTGTGGGACATTGGCCGCCAATGGGATTCTTTTGACTACAGATCCGGAAGAAGCAGATCTGATTTTGATCAATACTTGCAGTTTTATCCAAGATGCCAGAAAAGAAGCGGATCAATCGATCCGTTCGGCTCTGAAGTGGAAGAAACAGGGTCAGCGTGCCGGTTTAAGCCGTGCAGTCGCTGTGGCGGGCTGTCTGCCGCAACGCAATCCTCAGGAATGTGCCGCCCAATACCCCGATGTCGATTTTTTCCTGGGCTTGGACGATGTTCCTCGGGTGCATGAGTTGATCCGTGCGTTTTATGACGGCACAGTCTCTTTGCCTTTGCCTTCGGCAGAACTGCCCGGATACCTCTATGATCACCAGACTCCGCGCATTACCGTAACGCCGGAAAATTACGCTTATATTAAAATTGCCGAGGGCTGTAATCACCGCTGTGCTTTTTGCGCAATTCCCAATATCCGGGGACACCTGCGCAGTCGGCAGCCGGATTCCGTTCTAGCGGAATGCGAGCAGCTGCTTGCTCAAGGCGCGCGCGAACTCAATTTCATAGCGCAGGACAGCACCAGTTATGGAAAGGATTTGGGCAGCAGCCTGGTTCAATTGCTGAAGCGTTGCGAGCAGCTTCCCGGTGAATTCTGGTTGCGGGTGCTTTACACACATCCGCTGCATGTCACCGAGGAGTTTCTCGAGCTTCTGGCGCATGGCACTCATGTCGTGCCTTATCTCGATATGCCTTTGCAGCATATCAGCAGTCCTGTTTTGCAGAATATGCGCAGGGGCATGGACGGACCTCAGACCCGGAAATTGCTGGAGCACATCCGGAAAGACTTTCCTGAAATTGCCATACGGACGACTTTTCTGACCGGTTTTCCCGGTGAAACAGACCAGGATTTTCAGGAGTTGCAGTCTCTGTTGACGGAGATTCGTTTTGAACGGCTGGGCGTTTTTGCCTTTTCTCCCGAGGAAAATACACCGGCTCTGTCACTTCCAGATGACAAAGTTCCTGCGAGCACGGCCAACCGCCGCCGCAACGCTCTGCTGAAAGCCCAGCAGGGGATTTCGCTGGCACACAATCAGGCTCTGATCGGGCAGACTCTACGGATTTTGCCTGAGGAAAAATTGCAGGGGCGTTCCTTTATCGGGCGTTCCGCTGCGGATGCTCCGGAAGTGGATCAACTCATACAGTTTCAGGGATTGCCCGGGCGACGCCAAGATATGGGTTTTGCTAAAGTCCGGATTACTGCTTGTGGTCCCTATGAACTCAAGGGCGTGGAAGTCGTCTGAGTTCTGCTTGAAAATCTGGAATAAAGCTGATGGTAAAGCGAAATGAAAAACTGACGGTTGAAGTCCGCGAACAGCAAAAGAAGCCCGGTTTTTGGGGTCTCATGCTGCTCAGGACCTTGCCGTTTTTGCTGGCGGTGCTGCTGCTTTTGGGCACGGCCTGGTTTTGTCGCAAGAAGCTGTATTACAATAATCCCTTGTTTCAGCTGAAGAAGATAGAAACCAGCCAGAGTGATAATTTTCCACACTTGAGGATTGTCACCATCCTCAGTGAGATGGGGGTGGAAAGCGGCCGTTATACGTTGCCTTCTCTGCCCCTGGGGAAAATCCGTCAGCGTTTTTTGCAAGAGCCCCTGATCGGCGAAGTGCGTGTCCGGCGGATTTATCCGGATACGCTGCAGGTGACTCTGGTGGAACGTATCCCGGTGGCCTTTCTGCATTTTCCCAGTGGCATCGGTCTGCCTCCCATGAGCCTCGACCGGCATGGTGTAGTCCTGCCCGGAAATATGAAAGGGGCTGCCAGCAAGCTGCCAATCATCAACCATATTCCAAATCCTGGCAATCTGAAAATTGGAGAGCGCACAGAAAATCCGTTTTTGCTGGGGGCGCTGTATCTGCTCAATCAGCTGGCAGTTCGTCCGGAGGGGATTTATTACGATGTTTTTCTGGTTCAGCTCAATCCGCTTGATCATCAGCTGATTCTGCGCCTGAATGAACGCGGAATTTTCCGTCAGAGTGCGCAGGTGGTTCTTTCGCTGGATCATATAGCCCAGTGCCTTGACCGTTTGAAACATATCGTCAAACTGCGTATGGAGTCTGGCCAGACGATCAGCTATATTGATGTCAGCTACGAAAAAAATGTGCCGGTGCGTCCCTGAATCGTGTTTTTAAACAACGAAAAGACACGAAAAGACACGAATTTTTGCATGGGCGGTTTTTCATGAAAACTTTATTTGAGCATGCTCATGAGAAACGCCTGGCGGAGGAGCAGCCTCTGGCCGCGAGGATGCGTCCCCGTACTTTGGATGAATATATTGGCCAGGAGCATATTCTGGCTCCGGGGCGTTTATTGCGTCGTGCCATCCAGGCAGACCAGCTTTCTTCGCTGATCTTTTATGGGCCGCCGGGCACTGGCAAGACGACGCTGGCCAGTGTGATTGCGCATACGACGAGCAGTTTTTTTGTCACTCTGAATGCAGTTATGGCCGGCATTGCGGATTTGCGTGAGATCACCCAGGGGGCGCAACGCCGTTCCGCAGAATATCAGCAGCGAACGATTCTGTTTATTGATGAGGTGCATCGCTGGAACAAGGCGCAGCAGGATGCCCTGCTGCCTTGGGTGGAAAACGGAACCGTGATTCTGATTGGTGCGACTACGGAGAATCCCTATTTCACGGTCAACCGTGCTCTTGTCAGCCGCAGCCGAATTTTTCAGTTGAAGCCATTGCAGGATGAGGATATCGGGCGGATTATGCTGCAGGCGTTGAAGGATGCGGAGCGCGGTTATGGAAAATTATCGGTTGAACTCGAACCGGCGGCTTTACAGCACCTTTCCTCGATTGCTAACGGGGATGCGCGTGCGGCTCTGAATGCTCTCGAGCTGGCGGTGGAGACGACGCCGGCCGATGAGCAAGGCGTGATCCGGATCACGCTTGCGGTTGCTGAGGAATCGATTCAGCGTCGTGCTGTACTCTATGACCGGGAAGGTGATTATCATTTTGATACGATCAGCGCCTTTATCAAGTCGCTGCGCGGATCCGATCCCGATGCCGCTTTTTACTGGCTGGCAAAAATGGTTTATGCGGGTGAAGACCCCCGCTTTATTTTCCGGCGGATGATTATTTTTGCCAGTGAAGACATTGGCATGGCCGATCCGCATGCTTTGCCTTTTGTCATGGCGGCGGCGGAGGCCTTTGACCGGATAGGCCTACCGGAAGGTCATTATCCCCTTTCGCACGCAGCGCTCTATTGTGCCACCGCCCCGAAATCGAATTCCACGATGGGCTTTTTTGATGCCTTGAAGCTGGTCGGTGAGGAGCGTGAAGGGGAAGTGCCCAATCATTTGCGCGATGCTAGCCGGGACAAGGAGGGCTTCGGTCATGGGCAGGGCTACCAGTATCCGCATGCCTATCGGGAACACTGGGTGGCACAGCAGTATCTGCCAGGTTCTCTGCAGGGAAAAATCTTTTATCAGCCCGGCGAAATCGGCTACGAAAAGCAATTGGCCGGGGATGTTTTGCGACGCCGGGAACTGCAGTTGGCCGCTTTGCAGGAAAATGAGGGCGGCCTGGCTCCTCCTGAAATTCTGACTTTTAGTCCTTTGGACAAACGGACGGATCGCTGGCTGGCTCGCGCAGTGGAATCCTGGAGCAACCAGCTCGAACTGCAACGCGGCAGGCTGTTGGAAAAAGCCGCTCTCGAACGACACAGTCTGGTTCTGGATTTATCTGCAGATGTGCCTTTACTGCTTTGGGAGGAGTTGCGACAGACCCCGGAAGGCGGAGTCTGGGCGCTGGTGAAAAGCTCGCGTGCCTGTCAGATGCTTGAGGAACAGGCTGTCAATCTGCCGGAGTTGCGTCGTCCCCAGATACTCACCGGGCAGGTGCCGGAATTGCCGGCGCTGCTGGCGGCATCGGGTTCTTCCGATTTGCGCTTTGACTGTATTACCGGGCGGAATATTTTATCCGGAAGCTTGGATCGGAAGGCGCTGATACATATCTGCAAGGATTTGCTTTTGTCCGGAGGGCGTCTGTGTTTTCTGGAGAATATTCCCCGATATGGTCAGCGCTTGGGCAGCCTTTTGGAGAGCCGTGAGGACTGGCTGCAGCGGGTGCGTGCTGCAGAGGAAAAAGTTTATTCAAATACAGAGGACCCCTTACTGTCCTGGAATGAGCAAACTCTGCAGGAGGAACTATCAGCAGCCGGATTTTCCGTTGATGTCGAAATGCTCCCCTTCAGCCGCGAACAGCTTCTTGTTCCGGTGCAGCTCGAACGATGGTTTTCCCCAACTCCGGGCAGTTATGCCGATCGCCTGCGCAAAGCCGGTTTGGCGGAGGACGACCTCTTGCACCTGCGTCAGAGCCTGCCCTGCGGCGGCACCGTGCATTGGCAAAGCACGGTCGCCCTGGTCTCCGCCCGGATTCCTGCCAGCTAATGACGCCTTTTTTTACCACGAAAAGCACGAACTGACTTGGGGTGGACTGGAGTCCACAACTTATTTTTTAACAACAAAAAAACACAAAAAGACACGAATTTTTTTTAAGGTTGTTGCGTTGAGGTAAGAGATCGCTGTGCAAAATTTCATGCTTGTACCTTGAACCCTATGTGGTAACTTCCCTCCATATTCCCTCCGACGATCAACAACAAGGAGGGAAATGGGTCCGTGTGTCGATGGCGTTTTAATGCCTCCGATGGCGACGGGAAAGCGGAAAAGGAGGTATAGCCGGCTCCTCTTCTTCCGTCCGGCCCTATGTGGTACTTTCCCTCCTTGTCGTCTCCGTCGGAGGAAATATGGAGCGCCGGCGTCTCGCCGGCTCCCCCTGGTCCGTGCAAGCTTGTGTTGTCATTTCCCTCCTCGGTGTCTCCGCCGGCATCGTGTTTCGCTTTCATCACATCAAAACCCTAAAAAAATTCTCAAAAATGAGAAAGTGTCTCATGGATAGAAACTTGCGTATCCTGTTTCAAAAAATCTTTCAGGAAAAACAAGATTTTGAGGGATAGTAGTACGAAAAAAAATCATGGGAATAACGACACATTCTTGCAGTCAAAGCCGCCTCCCATCAAATTTTTCGGGTCTTTTCGTGCTTTTCGTTGTTCAAAAAGAATTCCTCCGTTACCAGGTTCACTGACGTATTTCTTGCTGAAGTTGTTTTTCGATCCAGAGATGCCAACGGCCTTTTGGCTCTGCAAGCGGAAGCATTTCTTTCAGCAAATCTCTGTTTTTTCGTCCGCTGCTGAGAAAAGTTTTTTGCTTGGTCAGGAGGCTTTTATTTAATTCCTGCTGCATGCTGTCAATTTTATTGCGCAAAGCGGTGTCAATTTCCTGTTTGCGTTGGCCTGATCCCGCGATATTGGCCGTGAGCATACGCAGGCTGTTAAGGATATTTCCGGCTCTTTCGATTTCCTGCCAGGTCAGATCACTTTTTTGTGGTTCAAGAGAGTTCACAAAATAATCAAAGTTTTGCAGGCAACTGTTATTTTTTGCAACGGCCAGTTTTTCCAAGGTTGGCAACGCAGAAGCAAGGGCGGCATTCTTGATCCGGTCAAACTCCTGGATGAGCATAGGCTCCAAACGATGAAAAGTATATTTCTGCAACTGTTCGAAAATCTGGCAGGCAGTCGATAATTTCTGCAGCTTTTGGCTTAACAGTTTCTTATCCGGAGTATCCGGCAGGGATTTGAGGAAGTCACCGGCTATTTTCAGTCTACCCTGAATTTTTGTGCCTATTTCGCTGTCCATTTCACTGGAAAATTCTCTTTCAGCCAGGGTGATTTGCTGATCAATCATCAGAATTTTTTCTGCAAACAGGAGTTTTTCCCAGGTCTTTCTGGTTTTTTCCAACTCTTCGATTGGAAACAGTTCCTGTCTTAATTTCTGGAATGCTTCGAGGTTTTTCTGTTGAAAAAGACGATTGGCCTGGCGTAATTTTTCCTCAAGAAGCTGAAGGTCTTGCCAGGAGTTTTTCAGTTGTGCGAGTTGTTGCAGCAGCGGTTCTCTCAGGCTGAACATGAGCAAACTACTGATTCCTTGTTCGAAAACATTAAAATCCGGAACCATCATATTATTTCCCGGTGAGGCTTTCTCCGGCAACGGCCACTGCTCATTCGTGATTTGCAGAAAACGGCTTTTCCGGTTTTCCAGCTCTTGGAGTTGCCGGTGCAAATGTTTCCACATGGCAGAATCATCGAGCAGTTTACTGAATTCAAGCTCTGTCATGTTGTTGATGACAATGGAATCAAGGCCACTTATCTCGAAAAAATCTCGCAGGTACACGGACCCCAGTTTTTCTTCGAGCTGGTTGTCGCGGTTGGCCTTTACTGGAAGAAGAGGTTGCGTTCCCCTTGTTGTCGTCACTTTGGGTTCAGGATCAGTCTGCCCGTGCACCGCCAGAAGTACGCCAACAGCACCCACCAGCAGAATCAACAGCAAATGAATCATTTGAAAGGATTTCCGGGGAGCATTGACCACCAATATCTGCAATTTGGCAGAATCGATACTAATCACTTGGCCTGGCTTTATCCGAACATTGGCATTTTTCAGCAGCTGATTTCCGATTGTGGTTCCATTCGTGCTGACATCTTCCAGAAAGACCTCTTCTCCCTGATTGCGAATGATCGCATGAGTTCGGGAGCAGTACCGGGTTTGCAGCATGACATTGCAGTCACTGCCTTCGCGCCCGATGCTGAGGCTTCCTTCTGCAGGGATAGGAATCATCCGGCTGCTTCCGGCTTCGCTGATTTGCAGCAGAAAATTTGAAGAGGATTTGTTTTCTGGACACTCCAAAGCATCGAGTGTAAAAAGGCAGTTTCCGAACTGAAACTTGCATCCTGGCTGCTGCAATTCAACGCGGGTGACCTGCTTGCCCTCATACAGAAGCTGGTGATTCTCACTGCTGGCAAGAGCTACCCAGGAATCTCCCGAACGCAACAGAGAAAAATGAGTGCGCCCAACCTGTGGACTGACCCAGGAAAGGTTTTTCAAACTGAAGACACAGCCCGAAGAGCGCCCCACCGACAAGGCACGGGTATCGGGGTATTTGGAACTGTCAAAGCTGACGCAGTGTAATGGCTGGTTGATTTCAGAGATCGTGAATCGCATGATCAGGTCTTCCATTGTTGGTCAGGAAAATCAGAGAAAACCGCCCGATTTTTTCCCCTCCTGGCTTTTCCATTCGGCGAGTTTTTTCCAGGCCCATTGCATAAACTGGTGTTCTCGTGTTAATTTTGCTTCGCTGTACAGGTTTTCGGCTTCTTTGACTGCCTGAGCCTGATTGCCTTTGGCAGCTTCACTGAGGATGATGCTCTGCAGGCGTCGCAGGTATTGACGCCGTTTTTCCAGAATGCTGAGGAAATTTTGCACATGGGTTTGGAGAGGTTCTTCTTGGGTTGTTTCAACGCCAGCTAAAGCCAGTTTATGAAAGGAATTTTGATAGTAGTTGATCGCTTCGGCGTATTTTGACTGATCTTCCGCTTTTTCAATCAGGCTGCTGATTCCGGCCAATTCCTGGCAGGCCTGCTGATATTTTTCGATGCGATCGAGGGGTGGAAATTCCAGAACGGGACGACTGTAGAGGCTGTTGTTGAATGGCGGTGACAATTTGATCCAGGTGGCCAGATTGCTTAATCGAGGCGGGCACTTCTGTCCGGTATTCGCTGGATATTTTGCCAGGAAAAGAATGGCCAGATGATGGGTGATAGCCAGCTGTCCATGCAGGGCGCTGCCATGATCCTGGCGCATTTCAAAGGCAATTGCTTTGATCCCCCCGTTCCAGTCCAGCAATTCCAGATTTTTCAAGGTTGGAACGAGTGAAACTCCCAATTGCTGGGCGGAGGATGCATTCAGCAAGTCGTTTTTTTGCAGAAATTCCTTGAGCAGAGAAGGGTTTTTCCAAATTGGCGCAAAGAAGAAAGAATTAGCACGTCTGGTGGTGATCAGGACAGCATGTGATTGATCTGCAGAATGCATGAACACCGAATTACTCGATGTTTCTGCTTTCCAGAATTTGGGCCGGGTTGTGGTGAAATCCGTTGTGCTGTATTCGAAAGGGCCTGAATCCGTTTCGGTTTCGCCCTTTTTTGAGTCCATGATGGTGAACAGTAATATCAGAAACAAGATGGTAATACCTGCACCCAGAATGATTCTTCCCTGCGGAGGAATGACGATGCGGGGACGCCCGGGAAAGCCTGAACTTGGAAGCGGGACGGAACTGCCGCCCGGCATTTGCCCGCTGATCAAGGTCATGTTGTCATCTTTATCGGGCTGATCCGAGTTGCCATATTCGGTCAAATTGGTGATTTGCGAGTAATTTCGCCCGAATTTTCCCGGAATCTGTGGGAATGACGTGAAGTTTTCCGGCAAAGTGGGGGTGTTTTTTTGTGGAGGAATTTTTGTTTTGGGTGCGGTGGTTTTGGAACGGGTGCTTGTTGGGTTGTCTTGACTGTGATTTTGTTCGGGCAGTGGGCTGGTACTGTTCAGGAGATCGTCAATTGCAGTTGGGAGTGATCCGTCATCATGAAACAGGAAAACTGACATGCCCAGGGTGATCTGATCGCCAGCCTGCAGAGTATGTTGTTTTTGCGGTGGCAGGGGATTCCCGTTAACCAGAGTCCCGTTGGTGCTGCCCAAATCCTCGACGAAGTATACCCCATCAGCGGACTTGCCCAATTGCAGATGCATGCCCGATATTTCTTCATCGCGAATGCAGAGGTCACATTGGTGACCCCGGCCAATGCGCCAGAGGGTTTCCGGGAGGGCGTAGCTCTGACCTTTAGCAGGCCCCTTGAGAAAAGTGATTTTCGCTTTCATAAGTGTCATTTCATTGTACTGAAAGTGGAGATCAGTTCACGGCCAATAGGACCCAGCAGAACAATAAAGACGCCGGGCATGATCAGCAGCAACAATGGCATGGTGATTTTCACCACTGCTTTTTTTGCCTCCTCTTCCGCAGCCAGCGCACGTTTTTTGCGCATTTCACGGGCGCTGATTTTGAGCATTTCGGCCATTGGCGTACCCATTTCCATGGCTTGTGTGATGCCACCGATTACGGTGGTTACTTCCGGGATATTGATTCTGCCGGAGATGTTGTTGAGTGCTTCGGCCTGTGATTTTCCGAAATTGAATTCCTGTTGCATCAATTGCAGTTCTTCTCGTACCGGGCCTGCGATAAAGCAGTTGATGACATAGTTTGCAGAAGTGCTGAAGTCCAGGCCGGCTTCCACGCAGACGCAGAAAATGTCGAGAGCATTGGGAAACTGCCGAAAGAACTTTTTCTGCCGTTGAGCAGCCATCCCGCGCAGATTGGCAGTGGGGAAAACGCATCCGACCCAGAGTCCGAAGAAAGCGGCCAACCAGGCAAACCAGTTGTTTTCCATGGTCAGCATGATGAATGACCAGAGGAGGACCGGCATACAAACCGCTCCGAGAATTTGCATTGCTATGACGTCATATCCATCGATGACGCCCTTGTAACCGCCAGCCTGCCGTATGTATTGCAGGAGGGTCTGCGCTTTAGCAGAAAAACGTTCGGTGTGCTTTTCCCGCAAATAAGCGCCCAGTGGCAGGACGAATTTTTCCGTCAGTCCTCCCTGTGTTGTGCTGTAAAACTGGTTTTGCGGTGTTGGTTGAAAAACCTCCTGCAGGTGGCTGACCAGCCAGTAGGCCATCAGGGCGAGGCTGCAGAAAAGCAAAAAGTTGCTGAACAGAAGTGACAGCATATTAATACTCCACGTCGGTGATTTTTTTGATCCAGAAATAGGCGCCAATCTGCATGACAGCAACCAGTATCAGCATGTACATCCCGATTTTTGACAGGATAAAGGGCATCATCAACGGCCGATTGATGAAGGTCATTAGAACGAGAATCACAAAGGGCAGCATGGCCATTACAATGCCCTGCATCCGCCCTTCGGCAGTCATTGCACCCATTTCACGCTCAAACATCAGACGATCACGGATCATCGTACCTAATTTCTCATAGGTCTCGGAAAGATTTCCGCCAAGACGGATGGAGATTTCTGTTGCAGCCGAGATAATCTTCAATTCGAGCAATGAAATTCGTTCTGCAAAATGGTTGACGGCGGTAGCGATTCCAGTACCCAGACGGCATTCCTGGGTAATGACTCCCAATTCCTGGGCGATGGGGTTTGGCAATCGTTTTGCTCCTCTTTCGATGGCCTGTTGCAGGGTCAGTCCTGCCTGCATGCTGCTGGAAAGCATATCCAGAGTTTCCGGCAGCTGCTGGCAAAGTTTTTCGGTACGCTGGCGGATGCGTATACGCACCAGCAGACCCGGCACGAAATAGGCCAGAAATCCCAGGCATCCGCCCTGCAGAAAACCGCCGGCCAGATCCGTTCCGGACATGGCAAAGCCGAAGAGGAAGAAGAGGACCCCCGACAACAGGCTGAGGTGGTAGAATTTGAGCGGATCCATAAAGAGATAGACCTGATCCAGATTTTCGTTGATGCGGCGCAGAGCTAATTCCTCATAGCTGCTGTAATGCGTGAAAAAAATCCGGAAGCCGAAAAAAGCGATGCAGAAAAGGCTGATTCCGATGGTCAACACACCAATGATCACTGGGTCTTGCATGATTCTTCTCGATTCACTGAATGTCAATTTTCCTGTGGAGGGGCTTCCCTGCGTACCGTCGGATCCGGGCAGGTTTCGTTTTGCAGCGTGTTTTTTTCCACAAACCATTCTTCCCGGATATCGAATCCGCATTTTACCAGGGCGTCGAAAAAGGAGGGTTTTTCGAGTGCGACGTGTTTTCCGATGACCTGCAGCTTTCCTTCGTGGTTTTTTTTCAGTCCACTTTGTTCGAAGCGGAAGATATCCCGCATTTCGGGCAGGCCATGTTCACGGATGACGGGTCGTCCGGTGCTGTCTTTGACGATTTCGGTGATACAGACGACTTTTCGGCTGTGATCCATCAGCCGGCTGGTCTGCACGATGATATCGACGGCGGAGAAGATCTGGTGCTGGATGGCGGTCAGCGGCAGGTCCATGCCGGCCATCAGCACCAGGGTTTCCAGTCGGGAGATGGCGTCACGGGGTGAATTGGCGTGTACGGTTGTCAGTGATCCATCATGGCCGGTATTCATGGCTTGCAGCATATCCAGGGCTTCGCCTCCGCGGCATTCACCGACGACAATGCGGTCCGGGCGCATACGCAACGAGTTTCGCACCAGTGCGCGGATGCTGACTTCGCCGCGTCCTTCGGTATTTGGCGGGCGCGCTTCCATGGAGACCACGTGGGGTTGCTGCAGTTTCAGTTCGAGGGCATCTTCAATGGTGAC
>JAQVUB010000482.1 GCA_028699735.1 Lentisphaeria bacterium
GTTGGTGACGCTTATTGTAAAAGCGAAGGACGCGGCATTGAGGCGGGAATTTGGAGCCACGTTGCGGTGACATACGATGGGAACAAGACTGTGCTCTACATCAACGGCGAGTCTGTCGGTGAAAAAATAAGCAATGCCGAAAAACTCAATTTTTTTGGTCCAATCTATATAAGCGGCGAAAAAGGGAGGGCGTTTTTTTTCAATGGAATGATTGATGAAGTAAAAGTATTCGGCTGCGCTTTGAACGCGGAAGAAATCAGGAAGGATTTTGGGGGTATTCCGTCAATGGGCGGATCGAGAGAAAAGTTGGCGGCGTTGAAACAGAACGTTGATGAACAGGCCGCCAGGCTTGAAAATGAGCTGGAACGGAGGGATGGGGGGGATTTTCGCGCTTTTTTTGCGATTCACAGGGATTTTGTAAAACTGGCCGATGACATTGAGAGGGAGTTTTCCGGGCATGATTCAAAAACATCGGGCGGCGGTGACGCGACGGACGCAAGTTTTGTTTTGTGCAAGAAAAAATGGGATGAGCTGAACGACAGGGGCGCATGGCAGTTCCGTCGGGTTTTTTGGGTGGGTTTTAGCCTAGAGGGTCAGGAAATTTTAGATTTAGGGCTACGCTGGCTTGCCGAACATCTCAGGGGCGGTTTTATTTTCCCTTTGGATTTGGATGGCTGAACGTCGAAAAAATCGAGTTTGCCACGATGAATGGACAACAGGATCCATTCATTGATGATTTTTTTGAAAAGTTTATAGCTGGCCAGTCGGCGTTTCATTTCAACCACACAATCGGCCCGGACGAAGCGGCATATCGGCTTGCCTCGATGCACGTAGGCGAGTTTATGGTACGGGCCGTGACGCTGGGGATTCTGCGGATTCATACATCGACAGCCCGGCTTGCCGCAGACTTGGTATTGGGTGGAAACACTGCCTGGATGCAGGGGGCCGAGTTCCAGCAGTTGACGTCGTAAAATATCGATTTTTCTTTCTATTTGAACAGCCTTTGGATTAGGATTCATATCGGCTATGATACATAGCATAGCCGATAGATCAAGCAAAAAAATAAAAATTATTTGGAGGCCGATGATGAATGAAGACGAAGTTGCCACTTGGTTGGTGGAACGGGCAATGGCAAGGATCAAACACCCTACCGATATGGGAACTCTGGAGAATCTGGTGGATGAGTTAAGCTTGGAATGCCGTCGGCGTGCGCTTCAGCGCCTAGTCCAACATTGCGCCGATGCCCAAGCCATGAACTGTCCGATTTGCAATCGGAGTCTGTTGGTTGAGGCCCGCCACCGATTGCGAGAGGTTAACTCCTGCTCGGGTCCCATCCAATTTAAGCGGGGCTATGGATTTTGCGAACACTGTGGAACCTATTTTCATCCGGCCGATCGGACATTGGGACTCCAAGAGCGTGCGCCAGCTTCACCGCGGGTGCAGGAAATTTGCGCTTTGTCGGCCTTGCGTGCTCCCGCCGGTCAGGCTCAGGATGATGTTCGCCGGCTTACCGGAATCAATCTGGATCCATCCACACTTCATCGCGAGGCTCGTCGTCAGGGAAAGCGTGCCTTGGCTCTTAGAGATCGGGACGAGCAACGAACCCAAACCCCAGAGGGACTGGCGCAATTGGCTGCGCAGGCCACAGCTTTGCCAGATGACTTTACCTTGATCATCCAAATCGATGCTTGGAACATTCGGGAACGTGATCATTGGGGCCAGACCGAGGCTTTTCGAGCCATCGGAAAGGATACCGGACGTTGGCACTGGGTCTATACCGCCACCCTTTTCCGGCTGGATCAACGAGCTACCACCGCCAGTGGACGTCCCGTCATCAGTCAACGCGGGTTTGTCGCCACACGCAAGGGAGTGGAGAGTTTTCAACGTCAACTCTATGCGGAAGCCGTTGGTCGCGGGGTGCTCTCCACCCAGAAAGTGCTGATTCTAGCCGATGGTGCCATCTGGATTTGGAATATTGCCAAGGATCGATTCAAAGACGCCCTGCAACGTGTGGATCTCTACCATGTCCAGGAGCATCTTTGGGGGTTGGCCAATCAACTTTTTGGGCAGGGCAGTCACGAGGCACGCCAATGGGTTCTTCCCTACCTCCAGAAATTGAAAAACCATTCCAATGGCGCGCTGGAAGTACTCCAAGGTTTGGAACAAATAAAGGTGGTCATCAAAAAGCTCACCGCCGATCAACAAAAAGCCGTCGATCGCGAAATCAACTACTTCCAACAACATCAGAATCGAATGGACTACAAAAACGGAAAAAACCTTGGTCAACCGGTCGGCTCGGGAGCGGTGGAATCAACCTGTTCTCAATACCAGCGCCGATTCAAACTCACAGGCCAATTCTGGAGTCTGGCCGGTGATGAAGACTTTCTGGCTCTGTTCACTCTCCATCACAATGGCCGATGGAGCCAACTCTTTCCCCATGACGCCAAACAGATTTCCATGCCCTCCCTCCACCTAAACTGATCACCTGCGCAGCCTCATGACCGGGGATCCCCTCACATCAGGTTAAAACCCACCCGAAAAACCCGACGGAGCTGCCATGCGCCCATGGCCCTGCAAGGTTAGCATCTTGCCGGGCTTGATGGTGAAGTTTTTGCCATGGCAATCGACCTCTGGCCGGCCAGCCATTGAGATGACATGGGTATCGCTTGACCGGACATAAAGGGCTGACACGTCGTTTTTAGAAAGCTTGACTGTCGAGCTTGGGGTACTGATGACACAGCTGTCATTGACAGCCGCTACCGTCGCCGTGCCCTTGTCGAGCTTGACATGGTGGCCGTCATGGCTGACGGCCGAG
>JAQVUB010000483.1 GCA_028699735.1 Lentisphaeria bacterium
TCCGCGGCTTTGGCGACGGCGCCATCGGGTCGGATTTCCTGTACAACGACCTGTTCATCGACGACCTTCAGGCGCAAGCCCAGCTGATAGAAAATTCCGCCCTGACGCCCGTAAGTTCCTTCTTCTGCGCGGGCGATGGCTGCCCCTTCACGCTGCCCGGCAATCAGGGTGAATTTCATCTCTTTGCCATCGCGTTTGACCGCCACTTCAATTTTGTCGCCGGGCTGATAACTGGTTACGGCCAGCAGCAGCTCATGCGGAGAATGGACCTTTTTGCCGCCAATCTTCTGTATGACATCGCCATTTTTGATGCCGGCTTTTTCCGCAGCTTCACCAGGGATGACTTCGCTGACGATGACGCCGTAGTCCGCGCCGAACTGGCCGCCAATCTCCTCCGTAAGTTCTTGCATGGCTACGCCGATGAAGGGGCGGATGACCTCCCCGTTTTTGATCAAAGCTTCGGAGACCTGCTTGACCAGATTGCTGGCGATAGCGAATCCAAGGCCGATGCTACCGCGGGACATTCCGCCGGTATAGATGAACTGGTTGATGCCGATGATTTGGCCGTTGATGTTCAGCAGAGGACCACCGCTGTTGCCGGGGTTGATGGAAGCGTCGGTCTGGATATAGTTTTCGTAGTTGCTCATGCCGGTATCGTAGCGGCCTTTCTGGCTGATGCAGCCGATGGTGACCGAATAGTCAAAGTTAAAAGGCGCCCCAATGGCGATGGCCCATTGCCCGACACGCAGATTATCGGAATCTGCAAACTCCAAGAATGGCAAATCTTTTGTTTTGCCGCCGCCGATCTGCAAAATGGCCAGATCGGTTTCTTTGTCCACGCCAATGACTTTGACTGCCTCTTTATCTTTTTCATTGTCATAGACTTTCCCTTCGGAAGTGCGAACTTCAAGAAAAGCATGGTCTTGGATGACATGATAATTAGTGACCAGATACCCCTCGCTGGAAATCAGAACACCGCTTCCTTTGCCGGCAGGAGCCGGTCTGCGCCGTCGGCCTTGTCCAGGAGTATTTTCCTGTGGACGGGGAAAGCCAAAAAAGCGATAGAATTCTTCTGGCATTTCCTGCATTGGCGGAGCGACTTGCTTGTTGGTGATGACGACAACTGCCGGTTTGGCCAGATTGACGACTTCGGAAAATGCATTTTCGACTTGTTGAGCAACTTTCAGAGAATCCGGATTGAGGGACTTGCTTTCCGCTTGGAGGCTGGTAACGCAAAGAAAAGCCGTGCAGAGACTTAATGCTGTAATCAGGGATTTCATTTTATACATGAGAATAATCCTTTCCTTATGATTTTAGAAACTTGATATTGGGTTCCTGAATGACTTTTCAATAGGACATGTCCGAAATCCGAAAAGTTCCAGGAATGGACAGATTTTAACAACGAAAAGGCACGAAAAGGCACGGGAAAAATTCATGGGAAGCAGCTTTGACTGCTTGCATGCGTTGTTTTTCCCATGAATTTTTTTCGGGTCTTTTCGGGTCTTTTCGTTGTTAAAAAAAGGATTTCTCTGTTACCCAAGTTTACGCATTACTTGATCGAGGTGTTTCCAGCTTGCCTGAAGTTTTCGCAAGTTGACCAATTTCTGAAAGAGTTCGCTGTCTCTGCCGAAGAGGCTTGCACACATGCGCAGCAGGAAGCCATTGGGAGCGCGCTGGCTATCACATCCGGAGCGAGCCAGGTCGCGGAGAAAGGCGATCTTTTCGATAGGGCAGAGTTCAGGCCGATGCAAGCCTTTGCATGCATCATGGATTTGCAGCAGCAACGCCGGATTGGCAAGCAGGCCGCGAGCTGGCAGAACACCATCGACCCCTGTTTCCTGAAACATCCGAAGAGCAGCGTCAGCAGTAAACAGGTCTCCGCTTCCGAACAGAGGAACGTCCGGCAAAGCTTCACGGGCCTGACGCAAGCGCAGCAGCCCATCTGGTACCGGTTTGTACATCTCTGTGACCGTGCGGTAATGCAGAGAGACCAGATTGGGTTGTGCTTGCCGTAAAGCGGCGGTAATATCAGGCAGTTCTGAGGCACTGGCAAATCCGGCACGTATTTTAACGCTGATTGCGCGGTTACCGCAACATTTCCTCATGGCAAGCAGGGTATCGCGGATCCAGGCGGGATCTTTCAGGCAGGCTCCTCCGCCCTGGTTGCCGATGACTTTAGGGCTGGGGCAGGCGCAGTTCAAATCTACGCAGAGCGCCCCGGCCTCGTGCAGGCGCCCGGCCGTTTCTGCCAGCTTATCGGAGGCAACTCCCATGATCTGAGCGATCACCGGCAACCCCGTATCGAGATAGGGCTGCAGCCAGGCCGCCAGGCGTGAACGGCGGGGAACCCCGGTTGATATCCGTAAAAAGGGAGTCCACCAGCAGGGAACCCAGTGCCGGATACTCATGGCGGTCAGAAAACTCTGTTCGGTAATTCCGTCCATCGGCCCGGGCAGAATGCGGCAAGGAAGAACTTGACCAGGAGCCAATTCCAGAGGTTCAAGAAGGATTTCAGGGGATCGATGCATGGATTTATAGAGCGTGTAAAAAGTTTTTTTTAACCACGGAATACACGGAATACACGGCGTGGGCTAGCGCCCACAACCCATTTTGGAGAACACGGACGGAACACGGACGGAACACGGACGGAACACGGACGGAACACGGACGGAACACGGACGGAACACGGACGGAACACGGACGGAACACGGACGGAACACGGACGGTCTGTGAAAGGATGAATTTGACTGTTGTTTTCATGGATTTTACTGGGATGTTCCTGTTCCCGTATGTGTCCGTGTCCCGTCC
>JAQVUB010000484.1 GCA_028699735.1 Lentisphaeria bacterium
CTCCGCATCGGCACTTGTGAGATAACTGTGCTTCGCGCAAACCATGCTCTCAAAGATCCGTCCGAACCCGCTTTCCATTTTCTGTTTGACACGCCGGGAAAACGCATGCTTTATGCCCTTGATGGTGCCTGGATGTGTTCGGATGCATGCCGGATGCTCGCTGGCAGAGTGATTGATCTGATCGTCTGGGACGCAACCTGCGGAAATACCTTTGACGACTGGCGTTTTGCCGATCATAACGACCTGGCGATGATCCGATCCATGCAAAACAGCATGCAGAAGCTGGGAATCATCGCACCCGGGACGATCCATCTGTTTGATCATATAGCACGCTCCCTTTGGCCTGAACAGAAACAGGAACGCTTCCAACTCGCTGAACAGTTCTCTGGAATGCTGGCATTTGATGGCATGGAGTTGAGCCTGGAATAAGCCCCCCCCCACGACAAGCAAAAAGGCAAAATTTACATGAGAAATGGATTTACCGGAAGGACTTTTGAGAGTTGCACAGGCGGGTTTCGCCAAAGCGGGCTTGAATGGATCATTCCTGTGGGTCTGGACGATGACCCGGATACAGAAAATCTGATCCGGAGCATCAAAGACCTGCATGAAAAGGCGGGCTTTACCAAATTTGCACTTTCGGGTCCCACCAAGGGTTGGCGCAGCGTTGGATATCCCCCTCAAGAATATTTTTTGCAGCTTGCGGCAAAGATTGTCCGTTTCCGGGAAGTGCTTGAGCCCTGTGGCATTCAATGTGCCTGGTGGCATATCCTGACCCTGAAATCCGGCCCGACGCCATGGCGGCGGATCATCAATATTGATGGAATTCCAGCCCCCTTTTCCAGTTGCCCGCTGGATCCTGGTTTCCGACAGCGTTTTGCCGCAGATGTGGCGCTGGTAGCCGAAAAAGCCAGGCCCTATATGATTGTTTTTGAAGACGATTTTGGCATCAACTGTCATAATGGGCCGGCCTGTTTCTGTGATCTGCACCTGGCAGAATTCGCTCAGCGATGCGGCACCAGATACTCCCGAGAAGAACTGCGGGAAAAATTCGCCGTGCAGAGCGAAGAGTCCCTGGCCCTTCGGCGCGTTTGGGCAGAATTATGTAAAGACTCCCTTGCCGGCCTGGCGGCACAAGTCCGGGAGCAAGTCGATCGTCTCACTCCCGAGATTCCCATGGGCAGCATGCAGCCAGGCTGTGCCGATCTGGACGGAGACAGCACTGCCGCAGTTGCTGCGGCTTTTGCCGGGAAAAGGCATCGCCCGTTTGTCAGGCTTTACGGCAGTTCCTACGGCAATGATGACGCGCCCTCCTTGCCGGAAAATATTTTTCATGCATTCTATGGCAAACAGCATCTGCCGGAAAATTTTGTCATATATCACGAATCGGATACCTATCCCCATAATCGCTTCTGCATGTCGGCAGGAAAGATAAAAAGTCTGATGAGCAGTGCTTATTCCTATGCGTTTGACGGCTCTACTTTTCAAGTTCGTCAGCATTTGGATGATTCGAATGAAGAAAAAGGCTATTATGAAATGTTTGCCCGGGAACAAAAACGTTTCCAGGCGATTCAATCGATGGCGAAAAACTGCGCGATTGCCGGTTGCGGGCTTTTTTACGATCCATTCCGGGGCAGTTTCTGCAAAGGAGCCTATCCGGGATGGCTGAGAGTCCTAGCTCATTTCGGCATCCCTTTTACAACCCTGGAGAGCAAGGTCAATTTTCTGTCAGGGACGCAGCCGGATGCCTTGAGCGATGAAAAAATCCAGGAACTTCTGAGGAAAGGGTTGATTCTTGATGGAGAGGCCGCCAATTTGCTTTGTGAGCGGGGATTTAGCGAGGATCTTGGAGTAAAGGTGCTCCCTCCATCCGCTGCAACCGGCAAGCTGAGGGATCTCGAAGGAAGGGAGATCATCCGAAACCAATGGGTGTTGCCGGGGCAAGGCAGGCGGATGAACTGGTACGATACCTTTTCACCAGGCGGAAATGGAGTCCTGTTCCAGCTCCTGCCGAATTCTCCAGCTTGCGAAATGATTACTGATCTGGTGAATTTCCAAGAAGAAAATCAGGGTGTTGGCATGACCCGTTTTGAAAACCGGCACAAAGGGCGGGTGGTGATCCTGGCTATGACTTGCAGCGGCAACCTCTCTTCCGCATTATTCAATTACCGCCGCCAGAGACTGTTGCAACAGCTTATTGCCTGGGCCGGCGCAGAGGATCTCGTCTTTGTCAAAGAAAGGGCAAAGACCTTCTGCATCCAGAATCAGCCCCTGCCGTCCGTCCAGGATCGCATCCGCGGCGTACTGACCTTCATCAATCTTTGCTCAGACCCTTTTGATTCACTGCAAGTTTCCCTCCCCGAAAAATGGCGAAATCGATCTCAGGTCAAGTTTCTCGACATAGACGGAAACTGGAAACAGGCGGAATTTCGCAATACCGCTGACGGTATGGAAATCTTTCAGCCCGTCAAGCTCTTCGATCCCCTGTACATCCTCTTCGAAAGACACGAAATGACACGAAAATTGCATGGGAAGTACGACGCAGGCTCGCAGTCAAAGCAGCTTCCATGACATTTTTTCGGGCTACTATCCCTCAAAATCTTGTTTTTCCTGAAAGATTTTTTTTGCAATGGAAACAGACTGGACACGGACTAAACACGGACGGGACACGGACTATACACGGACAAATACGGGAACGGGGATATCCCATAAAATCCATAAAAACAACAGTCAAATTCATCCTTTCACAGGCCGTCCGTGTCCCGTCCGTGTCCCGTCCGTGTCCCGTCCGTGTCCCGTCCGTG
>JAQVUB010000039.1 GCA_028699735.1 Lentisphaeria bacterium
TTCGCGAAAAGTACGCCGAAGAGCTGGAGGCCAACGGCTTGAAGAATGTAAAGCTCGGATAACCCTCCTGCTATGCACCCGCCGGGGGCCGTTTATCCGGATCGGCCCCCGGTCCTTGTTTCTGCTTAGAAAACGGATTCTCCTGTTCCCCGAATCTCTTCTTCATCAGCCGATCGGACACGTGGGCGCCAGGTCCCGGTCCAGATCGATTTCGTATTTTTTGATCTGCTTCCATATGGTGATCCGGCTGACACCTAAGATTCGGGCCGCCTCGGATTGATTGCCGCCGGTTTGGCGAAGGGCCTCGATGAGCTTTTCGCGTTTTTGCATGCACGATGGATTCAGGCTGCAAACGGGCCGGTCGCTGGCCTGAGGCAGAGCGATTTTCGGGGGCAGGTGATTGACGTCTATGGCTCCGCCGGGACAAAGGACAAAGGCGTATTCAATGGCATTTCGAAGCTCCCGAATATTGCCGGGCCAGTCATGGTGAATCAGCCGGTCCATGGCCTCGGGGGTGATGCCGGAAATTTTTTTTCCGTTTTTGACCGAGTTTCTCCCGATGAAGCTCTGAGCAATCAGGGGAATGTCCTCGCGCCGCTCGACCAGGGACGGACATTGAAGCGGAAACACGTTGATCCGGAAATACAGATCCTCCCGGAATCCTCCCTGTTTGACCCGCGTTTCCAGATTTTTGTTGGTGGCGGTAATGATCCGCACGTCCACCGGAATCGGCTTGTGGTCTCCCACGCGTTCGATGGTTTTTTCCTCCAGCACCCGCAGCAGTTTGACCTGAATGGACAGGGGCATGTCTCCGATTTCGTCCAGAAAAATCGTTCCCCCGTGGGCCGCCTCAAAACGGCCGGTGCGGTTCCGGTCGGCGCCGGTATATGCGCCCTTGACATGCCCGAACAGTTCGCTTTCCAGAAGATTTTCGTTCAGGGCCGCGCAGTTGACTTTTATATAGGGCTTGTCCCTGCGTGCGCCGGCCATGTGAACGGCCCGGGCGACCAGTTCCTTGCCGCTGCCGCTGGGCCCCAGAATCATCACCGGGGTATCGGTCTGAGCCACGTTTTCGATCAATTCAAAGAGGTTCTGCATGATTTCTGACCTGCCGATGATGCCGTGATACCCGTCGTCCAGCTGAAAGGTTCTGCGCAGAGTATTGATTTCCTGCTGCTGCCGGATGCTTTCGGTGACGTCCGTCAGGGTTTCCACAGCGCCGATCACCCGCCCCTTCTCATCGTGAAGTACGGTTGCACTCTTGATCACATGGACGGTCCGGCCGTCCTTGTCGATGATCATGCATTTCTTGTTCCGGACCACCCCTTCGGAATACAGGCTGCACCATTCGGCGCCGGGGCCGGCGCCTTTGATCTTGCATCCGGTGCAGTTCAATATCCGGCAGGAACGGCCCACCAGTTCTTCGGCTGCATACCCCGTTATGTGTTCGGCGGCCGGATTGACCGCCAGGATTTTTCCTCCTGGATCGACCACCATCAGCCCGTCCTGAAGGGTGTCAACGACTGTCTTCCAGTGTCTGGACAGATCCATGCGCAGGCGCTCCTTTATGTTAACACGTTAACTTAACATTATTAACTTAAACAGCGGGCCAAAAATATCAAGCAATAATTTTGAAAATTTCGATAGCGCTTTAAAAAACAAGATGTTATGAATAAATTGATACCTGCCTGAATTCTGGCATGCGGATTGCCATAGATAAAAAGCAGCTTGTCGGGCTGCAGTGAAATTTTCGACCCGCCGGGTGAAATACGGTTTTCAAGCCAGCGGGCCAAAGTCGAAAATACGGCTCCGTCCCGGCCGCTCCGACCGATATGATTTGATAGAGATATAAACCACATGCAATACAAAGGAGACAGCGCAATGAAAAAATGGATTATGATCGCACTGACGTTTGTTTTTGTTTCCAGCGCCATCGGCGTTGGGTTTGCCATGGAGCCGACAGGCAACGACCGCAAGGGTAAATACACTTATCGAAAGGTTTACAAGGCCTGTATGGCGCGCGGTGAGGTGAATTCCGAAACACCGCCGGTAAGCCCGATTGCCAAGACCCAGGCTGAATGGATCCGGGTTTTTGAGGCCAAAGATTTCGCCGAGTTCGGTTGTGCGCCGGAGTGGGAAGCGCTCACCGATGAGGATCTGCTCGATATTTTTACCTATCTGCACAACTATGCTGCAGATTCACCTGCGCCCGCAACCTGCAAATAAACGTCGAGACTGAAAGGGCGCGAAAATTTCAGGGCTGTTTTCATATCACTCCATGAACATTTTACATGAGGAAGGATCATATGAAACTTATAAAAGCAATCAAATGGACCATCGGATTGACGCTGCTGCTGGCCGTCGGCATGGGATATGCGTCGGAAAAGGCCGCCGAACCGGTAGCCGAGGATACTTCCTGGCAGTTTCACGATATCGTCGACATGGAATTCGTGGCCCAGCACGTCAAGATTCCGATGGACGAAAACGTCATGCTTATCGATTCCAGGCCCAGACAGACCAAGTATGATTCAGGGCATATCCCCATGGCGGTCAGCATTCCGGACACTCAGTTCGAGAAGATGACCGACAGGCTGCCCAAGGATAAAAATGTGCTTCTGATTTATTACTGCGAAGGCCTGGACTGCCGGCTGAGCCACAAGTCCGCCAAAAAAGCCGAAGCTCTGGGATACACCAATGTCAAGGTGTTTGCCGAAGGCTACCCGAAATGGATCTCGGCCAAGGGCCATTATCCTTCGGTTTCCGTAGAATGGGTGAAGAAACAGATCGATGCCAGGACCGATATGGTTCTGGTGGACTCCCGGCCCCGGCGCACCAAGTATGACGCAGGCCACATTCCGACCGCCGTCAGCATTCCGGATTCGGAATTTGACAAACACATTGATCTGCTTCCCCAGGACAAGGACAAGCTGCTGGTTTTCTACTGTGAGGGCTTCGAGTGCAAGCTGAGCCACAAATCCGCGGCCAGGGCCATTGAAATGGGTTACACCAACGTGAAGGTTTTCTCCGAGGGGTATCCGGCCTGGGCGGCCCATCTGAAATCTCAGGGCCAGGCGCCTGTTGCCGTGAAGGCCGGCAAGAACGAGGGAAGCATCGATATCGCCGAATTTGAGAAAATGGTAACCGAAAATCCGGAGAGCATTTACCTGGTCGACGTCCGTGATCCGGATGAATTCGCGACCGGAAGTTTCAAGACCGCGGTGAACATCCCCGTGGATGAACTGGAAAAGAAGCTGGATAAGCTTCCGACCGACAAGCCGGTCGTATTTGTCTGCGGAACCGGCGCCAGAAGCGGGGAGGCTTATTACATGGTTCAGGATCTGCGGCCGGCCATGAAGAACGTCTACTATCTGGATGCAGGACTGACCTTGAAGAAGGACGGCTCCTTTGTTCTGAAGAAGCTTCCCGAATAATGCGCCAAAAGAAGGCATTCCGGAAGTCAGGCTCCGGGATGCCAAACCACGGAAGGGAATCGACATGATGCCAATCAGATGGATGCGCATTTTCTGCGTCGTGTTTGTTCTGTGCGCCGGAGCTGTCCTGGCGCGGGCCGCGGATGAGGCCGCCGCTGAGTCGGCTCCGGGAAGGACCATGGCCCGGCAGGCAACCCAGGACGTGCAGGGCTGGACCACGGTGGATCACAGCCGGCTCGATGCGTTGAAAAAACCCTTTGCTTCCGGAAAACAGGTGACCGAGGCGTGCGTTTCCTGTCATTCCGAGGCGGCCTCCCAGTTTCATCAGACCATTCACTGGACCTGGCTCGGCACGGAGCCGGATGCGGAAAAACGCATGGGCAAGGCCGGAGACTCGTTGAACAACTTTTGCATCTCCGCCAACAACATGCAGGATAAAAGCTGCAACGCCTGTCATCCGAGCTGGAACGGGCAGGGGACCGAAGGCGAAGTCAACTGCCTGGTCTGTCATGGCCGGCAGCAAATCAACTGGACCGAGGCATTTGACGATCTGAACGCCTTCTCGGGCTCCGATGATCCGGAGGAACAACAGATTGTCGCGGATATTCAGGCCGATATTCAGCAGGCGGTCCAGAGCGTGATCCTTCCGGCCCGCGAAAACTGCGGTTCGTGTCATTTTTACGGTGGCGGCGGCGACGGCGTCAAGCACGGAGACCTGGATTCCTCGATCGCACAGCCCCCCAAATCCCTGGATGTGCATATGGGGGTTGATGGAAAAAATTTCCAATGCACCCGGTGTCATACCACGGTGCGGCACAATGTGGCCGGCCGGATTTATTCCCGGCCCGCAGCCGCGGATCGAAAAAGTCTGATCGAGGATGACCTGACCGCCAAGATCACCTGCGAGTCCTGCCACAGCGCTACGCCGCACAAAGCCGGTTCCAAGGCCAATGATCACACGGACAGGGTGGCCTGTCAGAGCTGCCATATTCCGCTGTTCGCCCGGCAGAATCCCACCAAGACCTGGTGGGACTGGTCCAAAGCCGGAACCCTTCAAGACGGCAAGAAATACAATGAAAAGGGAGAATTCGGCAAGGAGGTCTATATGACCATCAAGGGCGAGATGAAGTGGGAAAAAGATGTCAAACCCGAATACTTCTGGTTCAACGGTTCCATGAACACCCTGACGATCAAGGATTTCATTGATCCGGAAAAAATCGTTGCGGTCAGCGCGCCGGTGGGAAGCCGGGAAGACAAGAACGCCAGAATATTCCCCTTTAAGATTCACGGCGGAAAACAGCCCTATGATACAGTTCAAAAGGTTCTGCTGGCCCCGATGCTGTCCGGAAAAGACGGATACTGGGAGACCCTGGACTGGCAGAATGCGATTGAAAAGGGCATGCAGGCTCTGAACGCGTCGTATTCCGGATCATTTGACTTCGTGGAAACCACCTATGCGTTTCCCATCACCCACATGGTGGCACCCAGGGACAACGTGGTGCGGTGCGCCGAGTGCCATACCGGCCAGGGCGGCCGGTTCGCCAGTCTGACCGGATTTTACATGCCCGGACGCGACAGGACCGGCTGGATCGATTCCCTGGGATGGCTTGCGGTTCTCGGAGCTCTGGCTGGTGTGGCCCTTCACGGACTGGGGCGGGCTTTTTCCCGCAAGGGCGGAAAGGAGAACTGATCCATGGCTGAAAATCTGACTCAAATTTATCTTTATACCCGATACGAGCGGTTCTGGCACTGGTTTCAGGCGGCAATGATTGTCGTTCTTCTGATCACCGGTTTCGAGGTGCACGGGCTTTTTCGCCTGCTCGGTTTTGATCTTGCCGTCAGGGTGCATAATTTTGTGGGCATTGCCTGGCTGATCGCATTTGCCTTCTTTGTATTCTGGGTGTTTACCACCGGAGAGTGGCGCCAGTATGTTCCCACCACGCAAAAGATGTTCGCCGTGGTGCGCTACTATGCATACGGCATATTCCGCGGTGAAGCCCACCCGGTTCCAAAGCGAAAAGAGGCCAAGCACAATCCGCTCCAGCGCCTGGTCTATCTGATGCTGGCCGCCACGCTGCTTCCGGTTCAGATGCTCTCCGGGTTTCTTTACTGGGGTTACAATTCCTGGGCCGATTGGGGACTGGGCTGGCTCAGTCTGGAAGTTCTTGCCCTGGTGCACATGGCAGGCGCTTTTTCCATCCTGGTCTTTCTGGTGACGCATGTGTACATGACCACCACGGGCCACACTATTTTTGCCCATACCCGAGCCATGATCACCGGGTGGGAAGAAATCGAGGAGGGCGAAATTCAGGACTGGGAAAGGCCCGTCAAGCCGACCTGCGAAACCTGAAATCAGCCAGAACGCGCATGACGCAATCAAGGGCCGGTCTTTTGCGCAAGGACCGGCCCTTGCTGTTAAACAGCCTATCAAACTGATTTCAGTCGGTCCTGATAACTGTATTTTTTCAGCAGGGCGCATCCGGAAAAATATTCCGGATGCGCTTTTTTTATGGTTTGCGCTGAGAAGGTCTCCCGAATAAAAAGCTTGACAAATCTGTTGTGCAACAATAATGTTGTGCAACAGATTTGTTGTGCATATTAACCCGGTGATGGGAGGCTTATTCATGGAACTCACCCAGTCCCAGCTCGAGAGCATCAGAGACCAGATTCCGGAACCCTATAATACGCCACAGCGATTTGGCGAATTTATCCGTCAGAAGGTCCAGCCACACAACACGCTTTGTACAGCGGTCAAGGCTGAAATAGACAAGCTGTTGGCGCCCTTGATCCGACGGTATGAAAACCGTTTCTTCTGCAGAATCGACGACAGCCATCAGCTAAAGACGCCGGAGAGCATTATCGATAAAATTTTTCGGCCTTTCAAAAAAGGACCAAAAGCAGGTGAACCCATTCCGTCCCAATATGATCTGAAAAACTTTGATAAGACCATGACCGACCTGGCGAGGTTTCGGATTGTCTGCAACTTTTTGAGCGACGTCAAGATCGTTGAAGAAGCCATCCGCAAATCCGAAAAGTTGAATCAGAAATTTAACATCAAACATGAATCCACTATCGATCAAAGGCCCAAATTGCGCAAATCCGGTGAACGGTCCGTGAAATTTGTGTTGGAATATAAAAATCAACCCGGCTTGTTCCTGGAAATCCAGGTCATGACCCAATTGCAAGAGGCCTGGGACAAAAAGGATCATTTTCTGGTTTATGAAACCCGACGCCGTGATCCGGAAAGCGATGAGGAAAATTTTTCGGATTTCCTGGATGCCAAGATGCATGCCATGGCTGAACTTCTCTACGTGGCGGACAATTATTTTGAAGACCTGAGAAGCTCTCGCGAAGAACTTGGAAAAAACAAGGGGGGCCAATGAAACTTCGAAAAGAAACCATTCAGACAGGCCATTTGCTGGCTTTTATATCCAAACAGGACGCAACCGATAATTTTTCAATATTTTTTCCGGTCCGGGGGTTGGAACAATTCGACAGCCTTTTGAAAATCACCCGGGGATTTGAGCTTTGCTCGGATAAATACCGGGAGCGATATGATTTTGTTGAATACTCTATCGCGGATTTCGGGCGGATTGAAGAGTCTTTTCAAAATGTTGACAGAAAACGCCTTGTCGTCTTTGATCCATCTGGCTTTCTGGACAGCGATTTTGAGTTTGTCGAACGCTTTGGACGTATAGTGCTTGAAAGGCTCTCTGGACAATTTGATCCGATTTTCCCGAACATTGTGACTGGCGCAAATGCAACCGGATCGGATTTCTACGACCGCAGGCAGACCATTGAGAAAATTTTTCAACTCCTGGATGAGGGAGAAAACATCCTGTTCAGGGCGCCGAGGCGTTATGGCAAAAGCAGTCTCCTGAAACATATCGAAAAGTATCCTCCAGGCAACTGGCATGTCTGCTACATCGACCTTGAAGGAGGAAAATCCTGCGAAGATTTTGTGGAGCAGATATTCAAAGGCCTGCTCTTAAACCCTTCGTGCAGTTATTGTCTCCCGGATGAAATTTCCGTCCAGAAAATCGGCGAAAAGCCAGAGATGGAAAAAATGGATTTTATCCGGCAGGAGCGGAGCAAGATCCGGAAAAATTGGAAAGCCTATGCGGAAAATCTGTTTAAATCGGTTAATACCAAGGCTGTTGATAAAAAGATTCTGCTTGTTTTAGACGAGGTGTCTTTTCTCATCGAAGACATGATGGTGCATTCTGAAGGAAACAAACAAGAGGTTCGGGAACTTCTTTTATGGTTTCGCGAGATCCGAAAAGAAATGGACCGTGTTCAATTGATTCTTACCGGCTCTGAACACCTTCCGACATTTTTACAAGGCTTCGGCATTGATGAAGGACTTCTGTCCGACCTGAAACCGATGAGTTTGGAGCTTTTCGATCCGCAGACAGCCGTGGATTTCATTTTTTTGACGCTGGCCGGTCAGAAAATCGGGGTCGTTCAGGATGAAATCAATCATATGCTCAGTTTAATCGGCAAGCCGATTCCGTATTTTCTTCAGCTTTTTCTCGATGCGGTTTGCCGGGTTTGCCGCGAAAGACAGAATCTCACCTGTGATGATCTTACGGAAATTTATTACCAGAATCTATTGGGGGCAGACAGCAAGCGCTATTTTGAATCCATCCAAAGGCAGCTCGACCGCTACCGCCGGTTCGACGTCAAGAACAGCGCGGCAGCCTCGCGCATTTTAAATGAGTTGGCCAATAACGAAATACGATCCCTTGAACAGTTGCAAGTCCTTTGGCAGGTGGAAACCGGATCAGTTGAGCGATTTGACGTCATGATGGGGATATTGCAGGATGATTTTTACATCCGGATCAAAGACGGTACAGCCTCGTTTGACAGCAAGTTGTTAAAGGACTGGTGGAACCGGCATGTCCTGCCTTCAGCTAAAAGCAGTGAACCGTGAAAGGAAACAGCGTCAATGGAATCCTTGTATCCCTATACTCCTCGAAAATCGAGCTTTGAAGATTTAAAACATACCTTTGTGGCCCGGCAGGTGCTTCTGGATGAAATGATAGAAGCCATTTCCGATCAGCGTGGTGCGGAAACGCCTCAGCATTGGATGATTCTGGGCGTCAGGGGAATGGGCAAGTCCCATCTCATCACCATGGTCTATCATATGGTAAAGCGCGATGAGCAGCTTTCGAAACACTGGCTTCCGGTACTGATGAATGAGGAAGAACACGGCGTTTTTTCCTTGCATACCCTGTTTATCCGCATATTAACCAAGCTCGGCGAGGAGCTTTCGGGCGCTGATAAAAAAGCATCTGAAGCGATCATGCGGTTTCTCGACAAGTTGAGAGATTCGGGGGGCGCCGAGGACGAAATTCTTGAGGACGTGGTTGCTTTTCTTAAGGATTTTGTGAAAACCTCCGGCAGGAGATTGCTGATATTGCTGGAAAACGCCGATGAGCTTTTGACTCGATATCTTTCCCGAAAAAACGATATCAAGAAATTCCGGAATATCCTTCAGCACGACAAATTTTTCATGCTGATTTCCACATCTCCGACTTTTTTTAAAGGAATCAGCAGCAGCAAGGCCCCGCTATATGATTTTTTCCGTATCCGCCAACTGGACCTTTTAAGCTACGAAGCGTCGGTGGACCTGCTGAACCGGTGGGCGGAACTGGAAGGAAAATCCGGAGAAGAACAAAAGCATCCTCTGCGTTTTAGGGGAAACGATTACAGACTGCGCGTGCTCTATCATCTTACCGGTGGAAATCCCAGGATCCTCCTGTTTTTGTACATGGCCATCAGCGGGCAGGACGGAATTCAAAGCGCGGTGGATACCTTCAGCAAGCTGCTTGAAGAAGATCTGAGCAGCTACTATCTGAGCCGGATGCGGGACCTTTCAAATCAGGTTCAGCCCATTGTGGTTGCCCTGGCGGAAAGTTCGGGGAGCCTGACGCAGACGGAAATCGCCAGACTTACGTTTTTGCCGGCCAAAAGCATCGGAACGGCAATGGTTAGATTGGAACAAGACGGCTTGGTCAGAGCCGTATCCGAGAAAAAAGGGAAAAACACTCTCTATGCATTGACGGATCAGTTGTTTCGTCTGTGGTACCAGTGGCGGACTCATGCCGATGAACGTCGGGTTATTACTGCCGTGGTGGAATTTCTGGCTGTCTGGTATCGTAAAAAACAGCTCATCCAATGGGCCGGCGAGGAGGGAATATCCGGAGTGCATTGCAAGGAAGCCTTGGCCTTTCGTGAAAGCGAAAACTTCCGGAAAGTCATTGAACCATTTTGTCAGGATAGCGAGAAATATATTAATGAACATCTTTCCCTGAAAGACTACCCGGCGGTTTTTGAAACTCTGGATTTGTTGAAAGAATATGGAGTCTCGGTCTCAGGTTTGCGAAAAAGCGCATTTGATGGGGTGAAAAAAGATAAAAGAATTGATGACGCTGAAGAATATTTCAGGGAGCGCATCAAAAAAGATGAAAGCGATCTTGAAGCGCTTTCGGGCCTGGGTCGGATTCTATATGAAAAAGATAATTACGCAGGCGCGGAGGAGGCTTTTAGCAAGTCTGTAGAATTGTCTCCGGAGAATGCGTCTTTCTGGGACGCTTTGGGCGAGGCGCGATGGCGTCAGGATAATTACGCAGGTGCCGAGGAGGCAATGAACAAGGCTGTAGAGTTGTCTCCGGAGGAGGCATCTTTCTGGAGCAATTTGGGTTTGACGCGAAGGCTTCAGGAAAATTACGCAGGCGCTGAGGAGGCTTTTAGCAAGGCCGCAGACTTGTCTCCGGAGGATGCGTCTTTCTGGGGCGCTTTGGGCGCGATTCGATGGCGTCAGGATAATTACGCGGGTGCCGAGGAGGCTTTTAGCAAGGCCGTAAAATTGTCCCCGGAGGATGCTTCTTTCTGGAACGCTTTAGGCGTAATTCGATGGCATCAGGATAATTATGCGGGAACCGAGGAGGCAATGAACAAGACTGTAGAATTGTCTCCGGAGGATGCTTCTTTCTGGAGCAATCTGGGTGAGGCACAATTGGCTTTGGGTGATAGCATCGGATCTGAAAAGTCTTTCATAAAGGCTATGGCATTAAATCCTGCACTCAAATTGAAGGCCCGTATCGGTTTATTGCAGGCTTATGTAAATGTGAAAAATCAGGATAGCGGTTTTTTTAAAGAAAATTTGAGCAAGGCTGTTGCGATTTTAAATCAGGCGGATGCGTTAAAAGAAGAAGATAAGCAGGATGTTATCGGGCAGATATTTGATGTTCTGACAGCTGTTTTAAATCAGGAAAACATCAAAACCATTCGGATCTATCTTGAAGGCATCCGGGAGGCGTCGGAAGATCTGGGTCGGATATTCAAGCCGTTTGACTATGTTTTGGATTACTTTGATGCGTTTTTTGCTGCGCAGATCGACAAAAAAGCAACCGCGGATCGTGCCCAGAGGGTTCTGGACAGCGTGGCCAGTGAAATTCGGGGGCCGGTTGAAGGGATGATCGAAAAAGTTAAAAAGCGACTGAACCATTCTGATTAAGGCGGTTGGAGAATTGCGCCCAAAATCTTGCAACGCTTGCTGTGTCAACGGCCTTGTGGGCGAAAATCCCTTTGACAGCCCAAAGCATTCTATTTTATAGAATTGACGTTTGACGGATTCGTAAAAAGCCAATTTCTGCTGCAAGTCCCTCTTTGCCAGGCTGTAGAAAAACAAGAATCAGCCTGTTGAAACCGGCAACCCATTTTGAACAAGGAGTGTGACCATGGCCATACATCAGCCCATGAAGGATCTGTATCTGGTGGATCTGGACCAGTCTCTGGAAGGATTTCGAAATTTTATCAGCA
>JAQVUB010000485.1 GCA_028699735.1 Lentisphaeria bacterium
TCTTGATGTTCGGTAAAACTCAACTACATGAACCGGCACTCCACATTCCCTCCGACACAACACCTCAAGGAGGGAAATTACCACGTGTGGTTGAACGTACGAACATGGAATTTTGCTAAGCGGTCTCATGCCTCAACGCAACAACCATAAAAAATTTTCGTGCCTTTTCGTGTTTTTTCGTTGTTAAAAAATATCCTCTTTCACGTTTTTTTCAGTTTCACGAGAGTGACCCCTGCTCCTCCGGGATGTTCATGATCCCGTCCGAGATAAAACCCATCCACCAGAGATTGATGGCGCAGCCACTGATGAATTCCCTGGCGCAGGCGTCCCGTGCCGAAACCGTGCACCACGCGCACTTCATCCAGACGCGCCAGCAAGCAGTCATTCAAATAACGATCCAGCTTTTCCAGAGCCTCTTCCACCCGCAATCCAACCAGATTGATCTCATGACTGGTATTGCCGGTAAAACGCGTTTGCGTCACCTTGACCACGGGCGCAGGCTCCGGCACATCCGCCTCCTGGGAGCCCTGCAGCTCCTCCGTCTTCATCGATACCGGCAGACCATTAACCAGAACCACTACCTTTTCACGGTTGGCAAAAAAATTCTCAATGCGTCCATGCGCCTTGAGCTTCTCAACCCAAACCTTTTGACCCGCCTGCAATTCCGACGAACGCAACGGACGCAAAGGCACAGGACGCGTCCGACGAACCCCCTCCGCAAAATTCTTCTCCTTCTCGGCAAGCAGACTCCGAGCCGAACGGACAGCATTCTCCAGAGCGGCCTCCGCCTCCGCCTTGCTTGCAGCACCATTTTTCTTGATTTCCGCCAGGGATCTTTCCAGTTCGCCACGGGCATTGGCCACCAGAGATTCCGCCTGCTGATAGGCATCATGCAACAGTTTTTTGCGTTCCTTGCGAAGGGTGCTGAGCTCCTGCTGCAGCGCTTCCTGGTCGCGCACCAATTCGTCACGGGTCTTTTTGGCCTGTGCGGAATGCGCCGAAAGCTGCTGCTGCTCGGTCTCCATCCGAGCGAGGACTTCCTCCAAACGCAATTGTTCTCCTGAGAGAAGGCCTTCGGCTGTCTGCAATACCGCTGTTGGCATTCCGAGACGTTGAGCAATATGCAGAGCATGGCTGGCGCCCGGGCGCCCAATGTCCAGTGCATATTCCGGCTTCAGGGTGTCAACATTGAAACGAACGGCCGCATTGATCATATCCGGATGACTATGAACATAGTTTTTCACCATGCCAAGATGCGTGGTCGCCAGCGTCAGACACGGCGCCTTGCTTAACTCACTAAGGATGCCACAGGCAATCGCACCGCCCTCGAGAGGATCCGTCCCTGAACCCAGTTCATCAAGCAAAACCAGAGTGCGTCCCTTTCGGCTGCGCTGCAAAATCTCTGCAATGTTGCGAATATGGGCACTGAAGGTGCTCAGATTGGCCTGCAGAGACTGCTCGTCACCTATGTCTGCAAAAATCTGTTCGAATACGCTAAAAACGCTGTCAGCTCCTGCCGGCACAGGAAAGCCGCTTTGAGCCGCCAGAACCAGCAATCCCGTCGTTTTGAGGGCAACCGTTTTGCCCCCGGTATTGGAACCCGTAATCACCAGAGCCCTGCTGTCGCGTGGCAGCTCAAGATTCAGAGGAACCACACGGCGCTCAACGCCATCCCGTCGAAACTGCGCCAGAAGCAACGGATGACGAGCCTGAGATAATTTCAGACGGGCGCCGAATACCGGCAGCTGACAGGCAAAATCCGATGCCCAGCGGGCAACCGCAGCTGCAGCATCCAGTTCAGCAAGAATACGCTGATTACGGTGAAAATCCGGCAGGGAGTTGCGCACTCCATCGCTGAGCAAGGCCAGAATTCTGCGAATTTCATCGCGTTCCTGAAGGCGCAGACTTGCCAATTCGTTGCCCATGGGCAGCGTGATGCCGGGTTCCAGAAAGACCGTCTGTCCGCTGTTGGAATGATCATGAATCAGCCCGGGCAGCTGGCTTCGCGCATCGCGGCGCACCGGAATGACATATCGTCCATTGCGGGTGGTGACAAAACGCTCCTGAATCACTTCAGACAGATCGCTGTTTTTCAGCAGATCCTCCAGCGACCTCTGTAAACGCCGTTCCAGCGTTGCTATTTCGATGCGCAATCGACGCAGTGTTTCGCTGGCCGAATCCAGTACTGTACCATCCCGTTCCAGGCTGAGCTGCAGGCGCCTGCGCAAATCGTCGCATGCGTTCAGCCCGCTGCCCAGCTGCAACAGGCTGTTGTAGTCCCGGCTGTCACGATGCTGCAAAAATTCCCGAACGGCAGCCACCGTATCGAGCTGGGAGCGGCAGGCGACCAGCTCCTCGCCAGGCAACACCGCATCCCCCGGAGCAACCCGTTGCAGAATTTCACTGAGATCCTCCGCATGCAAGCCCGGCAGGCTCCTGGAACTCTCCCGTAAGGCCAGCATATCCCGGTACAAGCCATGGCGTGACTGTATCTCTGATATAACCGTCCCTGGACGGCTTGACAAAATGACCTGGCGCCCCGCGGGACTCTGCACATAGCCGGCGATCAGCTCGAGTAGTTGCGGATACTCCAATACTTCCGACGTATGTTTATTCATAGCTTCGACGTCTTATCGTCCTGCCGGCATTGCCATTCTTTTGTAATGCGCCAGTGAGACCGGGTGAAAGAGATATTTTTTAACCACGAAAAACACGAACAGACACGAAAAAAATTCATGGAAGTGGCGTTGGCTGCTTGCATAGTAGTTCTATCCATGATTTTTTTTCGT
>JAQVUB010000486.1 GCA_028699735.1 Lentisphaeria bacterium
TCTCTTGCCTTGGCCAGCGCCGGCAGCAGCATCGAGGCCAGTATTGCAATGATTGCGATGACTACCAGGAGTTCGATCAAGGTGAAGAGGGGAAATTTTTGTCGCTGTTTTTTCATGCTGCATTTCCTTTTTTGTTTGACTGCATTTACGATGTTATTGGTTGAAAAAGCGGAATGAAAGGTTTTGATTTGGCAACCGCCTGTTGTGTTATGGTGACTGGTTTTCTGGTTTGTCGGCTTTGGATTGCGGCTGTGGTTATTTCGCTGGCGCGCAGTCCGTCGATTTCTGAGGCGGCATATTGCTTGGTGCCACTGAGGATGATGTCTGCGAAATGATCGATGGCAGCTTGCCAGCCTTTGTCAACGGCATAATTGAGCAAAGGCAGTTTTTCGCGGTCGGTTTCGGGCAGAGCCGTATCCGCCATTTTGGCGGCGAGCTCCCTGCGGAAATCGAGCAGTGCGGGATAGCCCTGCTCTGCGAAGAGCTGCACATGCTGCTGGTCATGATCAGGATGCGAATGCCCCGGGAAGAATTTTACCAGATCGGGGGTGTGCGGCAGTCCGAAAGAGCGCAGTTCGACAAATTCCTCGACGATCAGCATGCCAGCTTCGGCGACGGCTTCAAAATGCTCTTTCGGAACTGCATATGAGGCATAGCCGCTGCTGAGGATGCAGGCGGTGCAGCCGGACTGGAAAGTCAGCAGGATGCTTTCATCATCATCGCGCTGGCTGCGGCAGTAAACCTCGGTAACTTCGCTGTCAGCAAAGAAGCGCAGGATATCAAAAATATGGCACAGTTCATGGAGCATGCGGTTGCCTTGGCCAAAGCGCAGACCCCAGCTGATGCTGTAAGTGTCGGCAATGCGATAAAAGAGGTTTCGGGCACCCCCATTATCGAGCAGAAGTTGCCTGGCCATGGCGTAAGCGGGGGCACAACGCCGGTTCATGCCGACAATTACGCATTTCCCACTGGCTCGTCGTGCTTCGACAACCTTACTGCATTCTTCCGGAGTCTCCGCCAGGGGCTTTTCGACGTAAACATGTTTGCCGGCCTGCAAGGCTTCGATCGTCAGCGGAACATGGGTGTCCTCCCGGGTGGCAATGACGACCCCGTCAATGTCCGGATCCGCGAGCAGTTCCCGGTAGTTTGTACTTCGTTTGACAACCTGATATTGCTGCCCGAGGCTCTGCAGCAATTCTGAATTCAGATCGCAGAGGGCTGACAGTTCCGCCCGTTCAGAGCGCTGGATATTGGGCAGGTGCTGGCTTTGTGCTAGCCCCCCCGTGCCGATGACTGCAAGACGTGCTTTTTTCATGCTATTCTAAACTTTCTGCAACTATTGAAATCTGTTGTTTCATGTACGCTTACTTTATGCAAGGCTTTGCTTCAAGCCAGGTTGGTTCGATGATCCGCCTCTGACGTACCCGCCCGGGGTGTTCCTGTTCCTGTTTCAGCAAATCGAAGGCTTCCTGAATGATTTCCTGCGGGTTTGTGGTAACACAGGGAAACTCCTGTGGAGTACAGTCAACCGCAGAGCGCCCTACCAACAGCAGATCCTCAGGGATGGAGATTCCGTTCTGCTCGGCTAACCAGTATACTGTTCCATAATATTCTGTAGGAAAAATCAACGCATCAGGATGGGGTTGGCTTTGCAGGAGACTTTGCAGGTAGTTGCTCAGGTTGCGTTGAAAGACATCTCGGGGGTTGCCGTAATTGTCAATGGCTTCATAGTATTCCGGCTGGAAGTCGATGTCCGCATCGTGGAATGCATCTTTGTACCCATTAAAAAAGGCATTGCCCCAGATTAAATCACTGGGTTGCCCAATCGCAGCAATTCGCCTGGCACCTTGCTGTAAAAGATAGGCTGTGGCCTGATACATTTTGGCATAGTCATTACCTACCACCTGAGAAACCAGCAGTTCGTCGCTGCGTTGACTTTCCTGCCACAAATCCCCAATCAATACCATCGGTATTTTGAAGAAACTTTGCACCTTTCGCAACAGATCACGAGTAAAATTACCAATCAGCAACACCCCCTTGAGATTTCGCTGCTGAGTCAAACGCTGCTGCAGCTTTTCCAGCTCAGTGTCTGCAAGATTATTCAGAGGCGTATAAATAATGCAGGCAGAACGTTGGCTGGCCTGGCTGTCAATCTCATGCAGAATGCTAATGATAAAATTGGATAAATTGCTTCCGCCAAGATGCAAAACAATATATTCACCGGGTTTCTCCACCGGACGGCGAATCATCGTGCCGCAACCCTGCACCTTGCTGATCAACTGCTGATCGGACAACAGCTGCAACGCACTGCGCAAGGTATTACGGCTGACCTGAAACTCCTGCGCCAATTCACGTTCCTGCGGCAGAAAACCACTGGTACTGTAATAATCTGCTAAAATGCGTTGACGCAAGACCTTTTCGATCTCCGCATATCGCGGAGCTCGCCCAACGGCACTTTCTGAGGTTTTTGTGCTCATGATTTATCCCAAGGTGGATGGACAGAACCAATTTGGTACCTATTATAAACCATAAAAAACACAATGCAAGTTGGCTGGTATTTTTTTTCGTGTCCTTTTGTGTCTTTTCGTTGTTTAAAAAAATCAGGTTCAGAGTTTTTGCGATTTGGCAAGATTTGTCTTGAAAAAGTGTATATGGGCATTATTTTCCAGATTGTTTTCTTTTATCCTGTGTTTGCAACGTTATGTGAGGAACATGATCAAAGCCAATTACCATACCCATACTTTGTTATGCCATCATGCCGAAGGAACTGTTGATGATTATTGTCGTG
>JAQVUB010000487.1 GCA_028699735.1 Lentisphaeria bacterium
GCAAGAAATTCATCATCATCGAGGAATTTTTCCAGTTTGCGCAATTCCTGAAGATCGTGAATCCAGCCCTGACCCAGGCGGACACTGACCAACCTGGCCAAATCCGGATTGCATTGCAACAGCCAGCGTCGTTGCGTGATCCCATTCGTCTTATTCTGAAATTTCTCCGGCCACAATTCGACAAAATCCCGGAACAGGTCTTTTTTCAGGATTTCCGTATGGATTTCCGCCACCCCATTGGTGAATTTGGAGCCGATGATCGCCAGATTGGCCATGCGCACCTTCTGGGAATCTCCTTCTTCAATGATACTCATGCGCTGCATTCTGGCCTGATCTCCTGGAAACCGCTGGCTGACTTCATGCATGAAGCGGCTGTTGATTTCAAAGATAATCTGCATATGCCGCGGAAGTAATTTGCTGAACGGAGCAACACTCCATTTTTCCAGAGCCTCCGGCAGCGTCGTATGATTTGTATAAGCGGTGCAGGCTCGGGTGATCGCCCAGGCGGACTCCCATTCGAGCCCCTTCTGATCAATCAGGATGCGCATCAGTTCCGGAATCACCAGGGCGGGATGCGTCTCATTGAGCTGTATGAAAACCTTTTCCGGAAGTTGGAAATAATCCGGATTTTCCGACTCGAATTGCCGGAAAATATCGGCCAGGGTACAGGCGACAAAGAAATATTGCTGCCGTACACGCAGCTCACGGCCTTGTGCAACATTGTCATTCGGATAAAGAGCCTTGGTCAAATTCTCAGCAAAAATCTTGTTGCCGACCGCTTCGACATACGAACCCTGATTAAAGGTATTGAAATCAAATTCTTTCGTGGCTTTGGCCGACCAGAGGCGAAGCAGGTTGACTGTTTTGCCGCCATACCCGATGATCGGTACATCATACGGAACTCCAGTGACCAGCTCGCTGGGAAACCAGTGCCAGGCCTTGCGTCCATTTTCTTCAACCTGGGCAACGGTTCCGCCAAAACCGATGGTGGTGGCAAAGTCCGACCGCTTGATTTCCCAGGGATAGCCTTCCTGGTGCCAGAAATCCGGCTCTTCAACCTGGAAACCATTGACAATTTTTTGCCGGAAGAGTCCATAGTCATAGCGCAGGCCATAGCCGCGGCAGGGCAAACCCATGGAGGCCGCGGAATCCAGAAAGCAGGCCGCCAGGCGTCCCAAACCGCCATTTCCAAGGCCGGGATCGCGTTCAAATTCCTTCATATCCTCCCAGCACAGCTTCTGATCCTGAAGAACTTCCCGGCAGGTTTCCTGGCAAAGCAGATTACTGGCGTTGTTGTCCAGCATGCGGCCAATCAGAAATTCCATTGATAAATAATAGACCCGGCGGGTCTTGGCAAGATGATAGGCATCCTGTGTATCAATCCAGCGCTGAATCAGCTGATCTCGCAAAGCCAGCGAAAAGCTCATATAGCGTTCCCGGTCACTTTGCTGCAGATGGCTGGCGCCCAGGGTATAGTGCAGGTGGCGCGTGAAGCCCTCTCGCAGGGCTTCTGCAGTCACCGCCTGTTCAAGGCTGCTTTCAGGATATTCATTTTTGGGGGAGTCGGGCATGGGGGGGGGAGCTCCAGTTTCGTGAAATGGCAGGATCAGACGACCAGGCAGGGATCGAGTTTATGCACCTGAACCGGCAGAGCCTGCCGCAATTCAATGGATTGAATCGCCAGCAATGCGAGATAGACGGCAGTCCAGCCGGCCAGTTCATCGCAGGGCGAAGAGGTGTTGTTAAGGATGGACTCAACGAAGCCGTTGAGCATATTGCGATGGCCCTTGTCGACCATCAGAGGTGCCGAAGCAAATTTCAGGTTGCTGCAATTGCGGCGCTGGGCGTCCGCCTTGGCCAGATAAGCGTCCAGCCCACCCTCGCCGCCAATGCCCGGAAGGCCATCCTGCTGCAGTGGAAAGAGCTCTGCCTGCGCGCCGGGAATGCCATAGTATTGATTTTCGACGAAGAAATTATTGCAGAAGAGGGCGCCATTGCTAGTGATCTGATACATTTCCTTGGGGAAATCGAAGCTTCCGCAACAGCTGAAAATGATGGTGGCACTGTCGCCTTTTTCAAATTTCAGGTTAATACCGTGGCTGAGCCGCGGCGACCCCCAAGCGAGGATTTCGACGGGTTTTTGTGGTGCGAAAAGCCAGCATGCAAGATCGAGCCAGTGGGTCGTTTCACCGAGGATTTCGCCGCCGCCGTGGAAAGGATCCAGGTGGATGGGGCGGTAGGAACTGCTTTCGTCCTGAATATTCATCAGAAAATGCGAGACTTTTTCTTCCGCCAGCAATGGGCGTTCCTTTTCGATGAAGCGCCATGGCTGATGTTTTGGTGTCTGACACTGTTCCAGCCAGACTTTGCGGAGGGCATGCATCGAGGGTGACATGCGCCGGTTCATATCGACACAGAGCTTGACTCCATGTCTGCGGACTGCCCGGATGATGGCCATCGCTTCCTGTTCCTGCAGTGCCATCGGTTTTTCGCAGAAAATATGCTTGCCTTTGGCGGCAGCTGCTTCAATAATCGGCAGATGGGCTTCATGGCTTGTGCTGATTTTGATCAGGTCGACTTCCGGATCGTCAATGACCTCTTCCAGTCGGCTGGTAGCCATCGGGACCCCGAACTTCTCCGCAGTCGCTTTGGCCCGTTCCAGAGAGATATCGCAGCAGTATTTGGTTAGGCAATGGGGATTGCCGGCAAAATTCAGAAAATCCTGGGCCCAGGCGAAGGCACCGCAGCCAATGACCCCAACAACCAGTTTATTGTCGCGCATGATGA
>JAQVUB010000488.1 GCA_028699735.1 Lentisphaeria bacterium
ACGGACTAAACACGGACAAATACGGGAACGGGGATATCCCATAAAATCCATAAAAACAACAGTCAAATTCATCCTTTCACAGCCGTCCGTGTCCCGTCCGTGTCCCGTCCGTGTCCCGTCCGTGTCCCGTCCGTGTCCCGTCCGTGTCCCGTCCGTGTCCCGTCCGTGTCCTGAAACTTAGGTTGTGGACGCCAGTCCACCCCAAGCCTTTTCGTGCTTTTCGTGGTTAAAAAATAGCTATTCCCAGTGCAGTGACGGGAGTCCGCGCTTCTGGCGTTCCTGATTGACCCGCTGACAGACAAAGGGGTCCCGCGATATATTCCGGCTCAACTTCCCGGTACTGGAACCCAGCAGAGCCGCCGCATCTGACAGGCGGAATTCCGCAGCCTGCAGCGCATCAAAGACGGTACCCAGCCAGCAGGGATACAGACGTGAATTCAGGCCCGGGCAATCTTTATCCCAGGCCTGTGGAACCTGGCGCATATTCACCGCCAGTTCCAGGCGCAACTTCTGCAGTGCCCGCACACGGTTCAGGTGCTGCGAACGCGACTGGTCATCAAATGCTGAAAGACCGCTTTCGCGGTGCGTCACCCGCACCGCGCTCTCCGTCTTGTTGCGCTTCTGTCCGCCTGGCCCGGTACCGCGAAAGGTATCAATGCGGCAAAGCCGGGCCAGTTCCTCATCGGCGAGCAGCAAGATTTCATTTCGTGTCATTTCGTGCTTTTCGTTGTTAAAAAAAGTCACTGACGTATTAGGTTTTCCAGATTGAAGAGTTTTGCTGCATTTCCCCAGAGAATCTGCTCGATATCTTGTTTTGGCAAATCCAGCAGCAAAATTTCGTTGAGGCCGGTCTGCAGATTTTGCCAGGGGGAGTCGGTACCATACAGGATGTGCTCTGCGCCATGTTTCAGGATCAGTCGTTTAAACTGCGCTTGATCGGTCATATACGGCAAAGAAAACGAAGTATCGAGCCAGACCCGGTGCCCGGCCAGATCGCGATCCACCTGATCCCAGTTCCGCCAGCCTCCCATATGAGCGCAGATGATCTCCAGGCCTGGATGACGCCGTGCAAGCTCAGCAAAATCCGCAGGACGAGAATGCCCCGGCTCCGGAAAACCAATATCATTGCCGGCATGCACAAGAACCGGAAGTCCTAGAGACTCACAACGTTCCCAAATGCCGTCCATCCGCGCTTCCAGCAATTCAAACTGCTGATATTCCGGATGCAGTTTGACGCCATGCAGGCCGAGTTCCTTGATTCGTACGAGCTCATCATGCACATTTTCCGCATCCGGATGGATTCCGCCCATGGACAGATATGGCCAGGCGTTCCAGGAAGCCACCCAGTCATTGACTGACTGCATCTGCCCGGGGTTGGTCACCACCGGGCAATTCATCAGGCCGCTGTAGCCGGTCTCCAATGCATGACGCAACTGATCCGCCCGGGTGCCGTCACAGAATACCGGAATGCCATGCGATTTTTCTTGAAGGTGCTCCAAGGCGCGCGCAGCAATCTTATCGGGAAAAACATGCGTATGGACATCAAAAATCTTCATCATGCCGGTCTTACCAGGTCGCACAATCAGCCATGATACGCATCACATCGTCGGATGTGCAATTCGGAGTCAGCGAAAATTCCGCCGACACGATGCCGGTGTAACCAGTAGCAGCGATCGCCTTGAAAATATTGCGATAATTCAATTCCCCGGTGCCGGGTTCATGGCGTCCGGGATTATCAGCGAAGTGGTAATGTCCGATTTCAGCGGAAAATTTGCTCAGGTTGTCGATGACACTGCCTTCGCTGATCTGCTGATGGAAGACATCAAAGAGCAACTTCACATTGGGGCTGCCGATGCGGTCGACCAGATCCGCACCCTGATCCGAATACACCAGAAAATAGCCCGGATGGCTGCGCAACGTATTGAGCATTTCAAAGACCAGAGTGATCCCGGCATCCTCGAGCATCGGAGCCACCCTTTTGCCGGCAAGCACCAGATTGTCCATCTGGCGTTCGAGGCTGAGGCGTTCGCGCAGCGCACCGGACAAACCAACCAGGCAAGTTGATCCGAGCGCCTTGGCATTGCGGATCGCTTCGCGCACCTGCGCCTCAAACTGCGCATGATTGCCTAAATTGACCGGTCCATCGCCATTAATTGTGCCGCCACCGGAAATCGCCCCGGGTTTGACACCAAGCTCCTCGCATTTTGCTTTCACCGCCTCTTTGTCAGCCCATTTGCCGGCGCCAAGGTTCTCAAAGGCGCTATACCCGTAGGCAGCAATCTGCTCGACCATCTCGACATTGCTCAGCCCCGGAAACCAGCCGCTCATCGCCGCGAGACGCACCTTCATCCCGGCACCGTAATTCTTCACATTTCTGTCAACAGGCATACACGTCCTCCATCGTCGGTAGATAAACAAAATCAGAAGCCTTTCAAGCAGGCAGGGCAATCCTACAATATCATACCAGTTGTCAACCCTTGCAAACGGATTTGTAACCATCCAAAAAAGTTTACCGATATTTTCGTAACACGTCAGAAGCTGGTAACCAAGGAATTCTTTTTGAACAACGAAAAACTCGAAACGACCCGAAAAAAATTCATAGGAAGAACACACCTGCAAGCAATCAACGCCGAAGTATTACGAATTTTTCAATGATCCCAGGGTGCAGTTCCCAAAAGTAGGTAGTCGCTGCCCCGGGCACCTGAGACCGTTCGGGCGTGGGAGTACTAACAGAAATCGCAACCGGGCCGGTTACGCCACCTTATAAGCCTGACCCCTGAACCCTT
>JAQVUB010000489.1 GCA_028699735.1 Lentisphaeria bacterium
CGGGTGGTCGATCTGGTTAACCGGGCTTATCAGAATATCGCTGACTGTGAAGCATACTCGATGAGCAAAGAAGAGGAAAACCTGCTCTTCAACAATCCGCAGAAAAATGGCCTTGCCTCCATTAAAAATTATTCACAGCTCATGCCTCAGCCCAACATCGAACAATGCAGCGACCCCGCGCTCGATCGGGTCACCGCATATCTCGAAAAACAAGGCAGGAATATCGCCGACTTTTACCGAAAAACAGCCGGCAGCGCCGTCAATGATGCCGCAAAAGCCGCTTTTCTGACACAGAGTTACGTGCGCACAAAGCAGCTTGTCAACCTGGTGAAGAATCCCTCGTTTGAAGAGACTTCCGGCGATGACATCACCCCGCTGCTCAGCGATCATATCGCTCTGAAAGGGGTGCCGGGCTGGTCCTCATGGACTTTTCCAAGCTCCGTAACCAGATTCTTTCTCAACGCCGAAACAGCCCGCAGCGGAAAATACTCCTGCGCCATCGGCGAACGCCAGATCGGCGGCGCCATTATTGCCTATGTTTCCCTGCAGCCATACTGCCGCTACCGCTTGAGCTTCTGGGTGCGGCGTAACCGTGGCGATGACGGCTACGGCATGGGCTCCGCAAATGTCCGTATGCAGGGCAAACGCGGCTGGCTCGATAACGGAAGCGCAATCAGTGCAGCGTATCCCCCCGAATGTGAAAACAACTGGGTCAAATGCAGCACCAATTTTTCCGCGCCGGACGAACCGGCCACCGCACTGATCATCCTGTCGGCAATTGCTCAGCCACAGGGTGTTTGGACGGCATTCGATGACGTCTCCTTGGAAAAAATTTATGAACCAGAGGATTTGAAAAAAAAAATGAAACGGCTCATCCTTAATTCCCCAGCACAACTCGAAAAACTCCCGCAAACCCGTCTGGCTCTGCAAACGGCTGAAGAACTGATCGGCAAAAATCAACCGTTCATGCCGGAGCTTTCCGTCAGCCTGACGCAGCGGGATGTCGGCTCTGATGGCGCTTTCGAGATCGCACTGAATGGCAGTCAACTCAGCATCACCGGCAGCGATGAGGGCCTGCGCTGCGGCTTGTACACCCTGCTCAATACCCTCGGCTTCCACTGGTTCAATCCCGCTGAAAAAATCACCTCCCCGGCACAGCGCATCGAGCCCGACCTGGCTTCACTGGTTGGTCACCATGCCCCTGATTTCAGCTACCGCGGCCTGCATATCTGCGCTGGAAAACACCATTTCGACGATACGGTCGGACGCTGGATGAGCTTCAATCGTATGAACCGGAAACTGACCCATCTGCCGGAAGACGATATCGTAGGCGAACGCCTGCAGGAACTGGACTCAGGCCGGATACAACGGTGCACGCCTATGAACTGTTGATTCCTGATGAAAAATACTTCGACGCACATCCGGAATTCTTTTCACTGGTCGGGGGTAAGCGCATCCGTCAGGGAAATGGAGGACAGCTTTGTTTGTCGAATCAGGAAATGCGCGCCGCCTTTACTGCGGAGCTTCTGGAGAAGATCCGCTCCAAGCCGCATTTAGGGGTCTTTGGTTTCTGCCCCAATGATGGCTACGGGCATTGTGAATGCGAACAATGTCGTGCCCTCGACTCGGCAGAGGACCGAGCCAAGCAACAGGTCAACCGGCGCGTGGCCGATTTCGTGCAGGATATCTGCGCCAGGGTCGACCGGGAAGCTCCCGGTGTCATGCTCGGACATTATTCCTACAGCAATTTCAGCAATTTCCTGGATCATCTACCCAACCCGCCCAAAAATCTGATCGTGTCCTGCACGATGTTCCACTGCTACAGCCATTCCGTTTTCGACCCCGAATGCCCAAAAAACCCGCCCCACGCTGAACGCCTGAAAAAGATTCTCGGCAAAATCCGTCATGTCTACATCTATGACTATTTTTCGCACAACTGGGGACGCTTGCCGGCTCCATACTGGGCTGCGGTCATACAGGACTTCAAGGAATTCAAACGCCTGGGTGTCGATGGCTGGATGTCGGAATGCTCCGGCGCAGAGCATAAAATGTGGGAAGCCCAGTGGAGCGTCTTCTATCTGGCAGCGAAACTCCTCTGGAACTGCAGTACCGATACCGATATCTTCCTGCAAAAACTCTGCCAGGATCGTTACGGCGCTGCTGCCACGCCGATGACACGCTATATGCAAACTCTGCAGAAATCCGTCTTGCGAAAAGATGTCTGCCTCGATAAGAATCCGGATGCTTTCAAAGCATTTTTTACACCGGAAATTCAGAAAGCCTGTGCTGCATCCTTGAAAGCTGCCGGCAATTCCGCGTTTGTCAAAGCCGAACGCGCCCTGTTTGATTTTCAGTGCAGCAATTATGCCGAACGTGAAAAATACACATCAGCGGGCACCATTACTCCGGCAAGCCTCGACGGAGAAGCGCAAAAACTCTTTCTTGTCGACCGTTCCAGCCAGCTGCCCAACCTCGACAACGACACCAAAGTATGGGTTGCCGCCGATAAACGAAGCGTCCGGTTCCGCCTGCTGATGCAGGAAACAAAAATGGATAAGCTTAAAATCAACAGCAAGAGTCCCTATAGCGGTGACAGCATCGAACTCTTTCTCGATCATGGAACCAATCCGGAAATCTGCTTCCACTTCATCTTCGCACCGGACGGCAGCACCGTCGCCAGTGAATGCGAAGGACCACGCTGGAACTGGGCCTGGAAACATCAGGCCAAAGTCGAAAGCAAAAAACACGACAACGCATGGGAACTGCTCGTCGAAATCCCACT
>JAQVUB010000490.1 GCA_028699735.1 Lentisphaeria bacterium
CCAAGAATAGACGGTCTCATTCGTGACGGATAAATATCTACACACATCTGAAACCGTCAGCATGCGTTCAAATTTGGGTTCGTTTACCAAATCCATTATTCATTATTCCAATGTTATTCGCTACAAGGCACGATATGAATGTATCATGAATATTGTTGAAATCAAATGATATTATCGATTTGTAACGAATATCAATGGTTTTGTTTAAAACAGTGGCTGTTTTTCTCAACCATGTCCCCAACGCAGAAGATTGCAAGTGGCAAGTACAGATCCTCCAGCTTTTCTAATTTGCCCTACATGGCCGATTGGCAGTGTTGCCTAAGAGTGTCGGGAGATGATCGCAACAGTATTTTTATTCGGCACTGTTGGGAATGCGTTTGGTCGCGAGAATCTTTTTTGCCTCAATCTTGCTGAGAGATCGAATTTTTGCGACCTTCTCGCAGGATTTGCGGGAAAGCTTCACCCGCCCGGACTCCCAGCGGTTGACGGTCGCCGGATCAGCGTCCAGTAAAATTGCCATTTCCTTTTGGGAAATGGCGAGTTTCTTGCGAAGCGTCTTCAATGATTTTCCGTTTGTTCTCATGCGGGTAAGCCAAATTGAAAATGTTTCCTCGCCTTGGGACTCGGCGGCTTTTTCAAGCTTAAGCAGCCTTTCCCGGCATTCAGCCAAATCCACTTTCAGTCGATTGTGGGTGTCGAATCGTATGTACTTTTTGATTTCCATGCGAACCAAGGCCAGAAGCTGTTCAATGATGATTTTTTGAATGGAAGCCATTTCAACGAATTGCTCTTACAAGGCAAGTTGTGTTTTTGTCATTATCTCTTCAATCTGGTTTCCTCTCGCGAATCAGGGCCAACATATACGACCTCCAGGGCATTACACCGCGGGGCCTGGGCCGCGTCAAGTGTCTTCAGTTTTGCCGTGATTTCATCATGCGTCATATGGCGCAATTCTTCAAAAAGTTGTACCGTGGACGTACCGGGATGAAATCGGCCTTTCTCCCAGCGGCAGATCGAGGTGTAATGACTCCCGAGAAGCAGCGCCAATTCCCGTTGTGACAATCCATGCTGGATTCGGAACGTGACCATCTCTGTTCCGGTCAGTTTCTTCGTGGATTCGGGATCGTTACTTGCCGAGGCCGAATGAATCATCTTTTCCGTCAGGAGAAGTCGTTTGTTTATATCGGAAAGTTTGTCATCGACCGTTTTCGGTAATAAGATGCGTACAATCCGTTCTGCTTCACGCCGTGCAATTTTCTTTACCTCATCAACAAGCGGTTCCGACATGATTTCCCTCAACTTGCCCGATTTGAAAGGTGATGCGGGAGCGATCCCACTACGACAAGTTCCGATGCCGAATCCCAGAAGAAGTAAATGCGCAGGCAATATCTTCTGTGGTAGGATGTGCCTTTGCATATCTTCATTTTGAGAAATTGCTGCTGATCGCTTCCACAGGGATAATTCACGAAATACTGACCGCCTTCCTCGCCGGCACGGGATTTGTCGATCGAGCCCTTACAGAGGAGGCCGAGTTCTCGACAGCGTTTTTTGAATTTATAGTCACTGGAGGTTCCCAGACGGGCGTTACGGTATTCATTGCCCAGCAGCAGCAAAGCCTGACAAACCAGTTCCGGTGACTCGTACTGCGCCTTGGATAGCCCCCGTTCCGCCCGTGGATGCAGCAGGACCTTGCCCGCCAGCTCGTGTTTTGTCCAGTCGGCAATTTTATCAAATGAATCGGGATACGCGGATTTGCCGGACTTGTCAACCGCCGCGACGCGGACACATTTTTCTTTCACCTCTTGTGTCTTGCGGCGCTGTCTGGTCAATTCGGCTTTCAGATTGATAAGTTCCCGGCGATAGTTCATCGCTTCTTCGCTTTTCCGCCGAAGTTCCTCGGTCAGGGATTGAACCGCGTTGTCCTCGTGATCCTGAATCATTGGGGCGGGAAAAAAATGCTCCTTTGAGATGATGGACACCTCTTCGCAAAGAATTTTTGCGTCGGAAAGGAAAAAGATTCCGCAGAAATCAAAATGAACGCTTTTCGCGAACCGTCTTATTGTGCCCTTCAGAAACTGTTGAAATCCAGAAGGCCCCTTCAGTTCGTTTCGTTCGAATTTCAGGATGCTGTCTTGAAACATGATCGGATGTTTGCTGAAAGCGTCGTCTACCGCGAAACCGGGGTAATATGTTCTGACGGCGCCATCATAAACCGCCCACGGCTTGCCGATCAAATTGCTCCACGCCATGCTTGCTCGGGCTGTCATGGAGACAACGATGGCGATTCCACATAAGTCAATCCCCATGGCGCGGGTATCAATCATGAAATGCGGAGTCTGGTAAGGGCTTTTCCATTGATGGAGCTTGATTTCGGATGCAACGAGGATCGGATATTTCCGTTCAGGGGCGCAAAGCAGCTCATAGAGTTTATTCACCCCGGCATCATCTTCCACGTTGACGGGATGGCCGGGAGAAGGAGTCTCATGTACGGAAATTTTCGCCAGCATTTGAGCAAATCCGAGTATCTCGGCCGCCGGATAATCCGCCGTGATTTTATGGTGTACCATTCCCGCGATATGGAGAACCCCCTGGCGTTCAATAATCGCGACATCAAAACGCCCAAGCGCATATACGTCCATCTGAAACGCCCACAAATGACGATCGGGCAGATGAATCGCCTCTGATGTATAGCCGGCTCCATGACGCAAAAAACCGCCGCCTTTTCGGGCCGCGACGGGAAGTTTGCGATTGATGGTTG
>JAQVUB010000491.1 GCA_028699735.1 Lentisphaeria bacterium
TTTCATGGAAAAACGACCTGCACTAGCAGTCAAAACTCCTGCCATGAAATTTTTTTGTGTCCTTTCGTGCTTTTCGTTGTTAAAAAAAATCTTTGTTACCCGGCTTCACTGACGTATTACGTCGTAAGTAATGGGTCAGTCTTCTGTAGTACTTAGCATCTGAATAAATGTCCAGCCAGTTTTGAGTATCAGGACTGGCTTTTCTTTTTTTCGCAGTCTTCATTCGTATTGCCGGAAATTCCGGAAATTATTTTTGCAAAAAAATCACTTTTTACTTGCATCCGTTGTTTTTTCTTATATATTATCGGAAACGCTTTTTTACGTTTCCGTAAAAGTGGATGAAATTTTCAAAGGGAAACAAGGATGAGAGAAAAAGAACTGCTGAAAAATTTTCTTGGCGCCGTAAAACAATTGGGGCCTGTGGCCAAGGGCTCGCTCTGCCAATTTCGTCGCAAATGCGGGAAAGCATCCTGCAAAAAATGCTCCTCCGGCGAGGGGCATTTAAGTTACAAACTCACCTTTATTCAGGATGGCAGTACGCATACGCGTTTTGTTGGACCCACTCAGGTGGAAGCCATGCGCAACGCCATAGCCAGCGGGCGCAAGTTGGAGCGGCTTATTCTGGAATTTGGTCTTGACTACCTGAAGCAGATGAAGAACGAGCCGTGAGCTTCAACCGTCCATTCAAACCATGGTTTCCATCCCGCCAGAAGTCTGAGGAAAAGACTCTGCTGGAGAACCGCATCTCTGAACTTGAGCGTGACCTCCAGGATGCTGGTGCAGAAAATGCTCGTGCCAATGAGGCAATTCAACGTTTACAGCAGCAGCTGGACGATGAACGTCGCTACAACAGTGGATTTGAGCGGGAGCGCTTCTCTTACGGAAATATGATCAGGGGTTTGAGGCGAGAACTTGAGGATACGAGATTTCAGCTTAATATGGCCTATGACCAGCTTAAGGAGATGGAGAAGCTTTCCATAGACTATGCAGCTGTGCTCAAAGAGAAAGCAGCCTTGCAGAAAAAATTGGATATCCGGGATAAAAAAGAAAAGACCTTCGAGCGTAATTCATCATCAGGCAGTCTACCCTTCAAAAAAAATACGCCGGAGAACAACCGGTCACGCCAGGGAGGAGCATCGAAAGGGCACCTTGGACATGGGCGAAAAATGTTTGATTTGGACAGTAAGGATGTCATCACAGAGTATGTGGATGGTTCACCTGACGATTTTTCCTGCTGTCCAGGAAGCCCGTTGTCCTTCGTGGAAGAGACTACGCAATCGGTGTTGCGCGTCATTCCAATGAAAATTCAAAAATACGTTCTGATAAAAAAAGTATATGAATGCGCACATTGCGGGAAAAGATTCACGGCACGTTCTGGTGATGTTCTTCCCAGATCGCTTTACGCCAACTCCATGATTTGTGAGCTCCTGTTTGAAATATTTATCTGTTTCGGGACAGTATCTGCGGTCGCGCAGCGACTTGGAATCCTGACTGGAACGGTTTTCAACATCCTTGATCGGGTAGCTGGGCTGTTTGAGCCATGCTATGAACAAATACTTCTTGAGTTGCGGGACAGTCACTACCTTCATGCGGACGAGACACGCTGGCGCATTGACGGTAACAATGGCTATGCCTGGCTTTTCGTCAATGACGACATAGCCGCATATTTATTTCGGGATACGCGAGCCTCATGCGTCCCTTCCGAAATTTTCGGGTATCGTGCCGGCATAAAACTTCTGCAGGAAGCAAAGGCAGGCGATGACACGGTTGCCCCTGATGATAAACTCATAGCCAAAAATCCAGAAAGTAGCCATGCGCAGCAAAAAGCAAACCGGCCACTCGTTGTTTCAGATCGGTATACAGTATACGGCATGTTGGATGTGGAAAACCAGTATTGCTTTGCGCATCTGTTGCGGGATATGGAAGGGATCAAGACCGGCCTGAAAGAAATTCCTAAAGAAGTGGAAGCCTTCTGCAACGCGTTGGCTCCACTCCTGGCGGAAAGCATGCACCTGTCCGCCAACCGTGAATTGTCCGATGAATGCTACTATAAGAAAGCGGCAGAACTCAAGAAAAGCATTCTGGAAATCGTGGAGGCGGACGCCCAGGATGGGGGTATTCAGGCCTATCAGCATATTTGGCGCAGCAAAAAGGAATCGCTGTTCAAATGGACAGAAGACCGCAGAATTCCCTGTGAAAACAACAGAGCGGAACGAACTTTGAGACCGGTTGTCATTGCAAGAAAGACGGCCTTCGGAAGTCAGGGAGAAAAAGGGAGGCGGGCAAGAGAGATACTCATGACAGTCCTGCATACAGTCCGGCAGCGCGGAATCGATGTCCGGAAATTTATCATGGATGCATTGGCTGCAAAGGTCAGAGATAAGGAAGCGGATCTTTCTCAATTATTGAAGCCACCAGTATCGTAACAGAACCAATATCCGGCATATTCTATCGCAAAAAATTAGTCGGTGAATGACTGCACGGATAAACTGTATCTTTTTTAGTCATCTGGAGAATGATGGCACCCTGTACCCTGCACCCTGTACTCTGTACCCTGTACCCTGTACCCTGTACCCTGTACCCTGTACCCTGTACCCTGCACCCTGTATTACAGAAGACTCCTATGAACCCCCCCGCATGGTTAGCCACCCATTTGCATGATTCACCACCACCCCAAAAACGTCCATTTATGCATTCTTATAAAATTAAATCACTTGATACCAATGCATTGTGACTTTTATCACATTCCGGCAAC
>JAQVUB010000040.1 GCA_028699735.1 Lentisphaeria bacterium
GACGATAGACGATGGACCTGATGGACCCTATGGACCTGATGGACCCTATGGACGTGGACGATGGACGAGGGACTTTGATGGACAGGCTGACAGCTGACAGCTGAAAACTATGGGCTGTGGGCGCCAGTCCCCCCCAAGGTTTTTCGTGCCTTTCGTGGTTAAAAAATTGATTTATTTCCCGTTTTTGACAAACTGGTGAATGACTGCGGTAACCACTCCGAACAGACGCAATTCCATTCCTTCGCTGAAAAGCAGCGGGCGGTATTTCCGGTTAGCTGCCTCAAGGCGCACACCATTCCGGTCACGGCGCAGATACTTCACCGTGAATTCATTGTCAACAGCAGCAATCACCACCGAGCCATCCAAGGCTTGCAAACTGCGGTCCACCACCAGAATATCCCCGGGATGAATGCCGGCACCCAGCATCGAATCACCGGCAGCACGGACAAAAAATGTGGCTGCGGGGCGATGCACCAGCAACTCATTCAAATCCAATGGAGCCTCAACATATTGTTCTGCCGGCGACGGAAAGCCGGCAATCACCGGAGTCTCCATCAGCTGCGGCTTTATCTTGCTGTCTTTTTTCACACATCCCTCTTGGCCAACGTTGCTTTCAGCATAAAATGTGGATATGCCCCATAAGATCATTCAGCTAAGCAAAAATTTGACAGCAGAAATCGCCCGTGTTTTTCAGTTCTTTCGAAGGTCTTTGACGCGTACCGCTTTGCCATCGGTTTTGGGCAGAGAATCCGGTGCCACGAGCTGCACGACCGGGGTGACCTGCACCTCATCACGAACTTCACTGGCAATCTTTTTCCGCAACCCTTCCAGCTTCTTGAATTCATCGCTGAAGGAATCGCTTTTCAATTCAGCCTGAATCATCATGAAATCGCCTTCTTCATTGCTGTCAAGAACGATCAGATAATCCGAGCCGATTTCGTTGATGCGCATCAGAATACGTTCGATCTGGATGGGAAAGACATTGCACCCCTTGATGATGAACATGTCGTCACTGCGTCCGGTAATGCGGTCAATTCTGCAGGAGCTGCGTCCACAGGGACAAGTTCCGGGGAGAATCCGGGTAAGATCGCGAGTACGATAGCGGATAATCGGCATGGCTTCACGGTCGAGGGTAGTCAGCACCAGTTCGCCGACTTCCCCATCCGGCACCGGCTCCAGTGTTTCCGGATGGACGATTTCCACCAGATAACAATCTTCCCAGAGGTGCATGCCATTCTGATATTCGCACTCAAAGGCCACGCCAGGCCCGTTCATTTCCGTCATGCCAAACGAATTAAATGCCTTGCAACCATATAAATTCTGAATCCGTTGGCGAGTTTCTTCGGAATGCGGTTCGGCGCCGATAAAGAGGCGTTTCAGGCGGGTATCCCGGATCGGGTCCAGGCCGAGTTCGGCAAAGACGCTGTGCAGGCGCCCCAGATAGCTGGGTACCGCATGCAGGCAGGTCGTTCCGAAATCCTGCATGATTTTGATCTGACGGCGGCTGTTTCCCGCTCCTGCAGGAATGGCCAGGCATCCCAGCATTTCGGCTCCATTCTGGAAACCCAGGCCGCCGGTAAAAAGCCCATAGCCGCTGGAATTCTGAAAGATATCCGTATGTCTCGTGCCGGCAGCAAACAGGGAACGAGCCACCAGATTGGCCCAGGAATGCAGATCCTTGCGCGAATGCAGCACAGCCACCGGGTTGCCGGTAGTGCCACTGGTGCAATGCATCCGAATCGTCTCATCTGTCGAGACCGTGAGCAGACCAAAAGGATATTGTTCCCGTAAATCATTTTTGCAGGTGAAGGGGAACTTGCGGATATCCTCGATCGAGCCAAGGCTGTCCGCCTGTAAACCATGACGCCGAAACAATTCCCGGTAAAACGGGGAAAGTCCCGCCCGCGATACCGTCTCCCGCAGCTTTTTCAGCTGATAATTCCTTAACTGCTCATGCGGCAGCGTCTCAATCTCTTCCTGCCAGTAATTCATTCTCTGTAACCTTTATCTTTTGCGCTACTTGCCAAACTTCTTGTGAAAGATTTTTTTGCAATGGAAACAGACTGGACACGGACTAAACACGGACGGGACACAGACTAAACACGGACAAATACGGGAACGGGGATATCCCATAAAATCCATAAAAACAACAGTCAAATTCATCCTTTCACAGGCCGTCCGTGTCCCGTCCGTGTCCCGTCCGTGTCCCGTCCGTGTCCCGTCCGTGTTCTAACCATTAGGTTGTAGACGCCAGTCCAGTCCAGTCCACCCCAAGCCTTTTCGTTTTTTTTCGTTGTTAAAAAATTATTCGAAGCCGGCGAAATACTTATTTTTGACCGGGTCGCGCAATTTGCGCAATGCCGTCGTTTCGATTTGCCGGATGCGTTCACTGGTCAGATTGAGGCGTCGTCCGATCTGTTCGAGTGTTTCGCAGGCATGATCATCGAGACCGAAGCGGCGAACAATCACTTCTTTTTCTTTTGCTTCGAGGGTACCCAGGGCATCCCGCACTGTATCTTTCAACGAATCGAAAGCGACCTGTTCGCCGGGATGGGGGCTGTTTTCATCAGAAATGGTTTCCCCCCACTCCTGATCTCCGTTACGGATACTGTGCAGCGAAATGGGCTGTTGTGACATCTTGATCAGGGCGCTGACCCGCGCTGCTGACATATCCAATTTTTTGGCAATCTCATGGGCTTCGGGAATCCGTCCAGTTTGCTGAAGCAACTCCCGTTCGCATTGCCGGATTTTGCTGAGGTGTCTCAAGGTATTGACAGGCATGCGGATGGAACGTCCCTGCAAGGCTACGGCCCGTCCGATGGCCTGCCGAATCCAATAGGTGGAATATGTAGTAAGCCGGTGTCCAAGCTGATAATTGAAGGTTTCAACCGCCCGCATCAACCCGAGATTCCCCTCCTGAACCAGATCGGGAAGCGGCACCAGCCCTCCCGCATAATGTTTGGCAATACTGATGACCAGGCGCAAATTTGCCTCAACCAAAATGTTTTTCGCCTGGCGAGCCTGTTCGCTGGCTTCCGCCAGGGTCTGCAATTGCTGTTTCGTTTCTGTATCCGGGGGCTCATTCACAGCTTTTTCCTGTTGCAGGAGTGCTTGAACGCAATCTTCGAAAAAACGGTCTCTCAAACCAAGGCTGTTGAGTCGCCGGGTGAATTCATTACGAAAAATATCCATAGCGGGGCTTTTCGAACGCCATTTTTGAAAATTCTCCTGATGTTCTGCAGCCCAGTTGATGAGTTCCTCAAGTTGTTGTCTGACACTCTGCACAGTCAGTTCATCGCCATCGGCTGCAACCAAACCGCCGGGCAACCTGCCTGTCTCCGATGAATCCCCCAACTCGCGAAGCTCCTGCAGAAGAATTTGCGGGAAATCGCTGATGATCCGGCGGATTTTCTTTCGGCTGTCGTCAACCTGGCGTGCCCAGGCAAGTTCTTCGCTGGCAGACAGCAGATTAAACTGGCCGACTTCCCGCATATAGGAAGTCTGCGATTCGGCTGCCTGCCAGAAAACCACCGGGTCTTGCTGGTTACGCTCTCTGTTCTCTTGCCGATAACCAGAATTGTTGTGTTCAGATTCAGACATATCAACAACTTCCGAAACCGTATAGCGAAAATCGCGTTTTTTTTAACAACGAAATTTACAAAATGACAAAAAAAATTCATGGAAGGAGCGTTGAATGCTTTCCATTAATCGTGTGTTCCATGAATTTTTTTCGTGTCATTTGGTGAATTTCGTTGTTAAAAAAATCATCTGTTTATTTTGCGTCTTTGGCTTGCAGCCACATGTTTTTCAATTCCAAACTTGACAATTGTTCCATCGATTTTTGCTGCCGGCGCAGCTCGTCCTCCATCCAGCGGAAGCGGTGCATGAACTTTCCAACGGCCTGTTGCAGCGATTCCTCCGCCTCTATTTTCTGCCAACGGCAGAGGTTGACAACGGTGAACAGCAAATCCCCAAGTTCCTCCTCTAAATGAACTGGATTCCCTTCCTGGAGGGCGTCTTTGACTTCCTGCAGCTCTTCCTCGATTTTTTCTACCACCTCAACCATCGAATTCCATTCAAAACCACTTTTACCAGCCTTGCTCAAGGTCTTCTGAGCGCGTGATAAAGCCGGTACCGAACGAGGTACACCATCCATAACCGAAAGACGCTTCTGCTGGCTGCCCGCCTCGCCAATCTTGCTCTTTTCCCAGCTCTTCAAGGCCTCTGCTGCAGAAGCTACCGTCTGACCGGCAAACACATGCGGATGACGCCGCAACAATTTTTCACATTCAGAGCGGGCGACATCCTCGAGCGTAAATTTCCCTTCCTCGGAAGCGATCTGAGCATGCAGGACGACCTGCAGCAGGAGGTCTCCGAGTTCTTCCTGCATCCCCTCAAAATCATCATTTTCGACTGCATCCAGAAACTCACCGGCCTCTTCGACGAGACAGCGGCGCAGGCTTCGATGCGTTTGCGCTTTGTCCCAGGGACAGCCATTTTCTGAACGAAGCTGCCGGACAATTCCGACGAAGCGTTCCATTTCCTGCATTGTATTCAATCTCTTCCTTCCATAAATCAATAGTTCGAATCCGGGAAATAGAACTGTGCGGCATTATCCGGGGTAATGATATCGGTGGGGACGATGACCGTCAGTGCAGTCTGCCAGTCGTCCTTCTGCAATTTCAGTCCTTTTTGCGCCTCTTCCAGGCCGGTAACAATCATCCGTGGGGGATAAGTTACATTGAAAGGCACCAGCGGATTCCTGTCCAAAACCATTTTGTTAACGACTTTATTGCCGGCTCCGCCAACAAAGAAACGGATCTCTTTCCGTCCGGACTCCTGATACGCTTTCAGGGCCCCCAGAAGGACATCGTCATCGCCAGTCCAGACCGCATCAATCTGCTGATATTTCTGCAGATAATTCTCCATGAGTTTAAGCCCCTTCTCCGTATCCCAGTAAGCCGGTTGAGAATCCAGGATTGAAATTTCCGGATAGTGCTTGATGATTTCTCTGAATGCGTTGACGCGGTCGCTATTGACCGTGCAGGGAATTCCCTCCATCAGAACAATTTTTCCGCGACCCTGCAAATTTTCTGCCAGGGCTTTTGCGCAGGCTCTGCCAAAACCGGGGTTGTCACCGGCCACTGTGACATGCTGAACCGCCTTGTCCAAGCCACGGTCAACCACCACCAGATATACACCCTGCCGCGCCACCTTTTCACAAATTCCAGTCAAAGGGCCGGGTTCATGCGGCAAAATCACCAATGCCTGAATTCCCTGTACCAGCAGATTTTCAACCTTGTCGACCTGTTCAGCGGCATCGCGTGCGGTTGAAAGAATGATTTTTAAATGGGGATTGGCGGCTTCCATTTCCGCCTTGGCCTTTTCCGCCCACCAGACGACGCCGCCCGTCCAACCATGATCTGCGCTCGGTATCGAAACCCCAATGACCTGTTTCCCGCTTTCGGACTGTTTTCCGCAGTTGTTCAAAAGCAAAACCGCTGCCACAGCTACAATCCCCAACAGCCAACTGAAATAATTCCTTTTCATCCCGCTTCCCTAATTTTAAACCCGATTCTTACGCAATCTGAAAGCCCGCTCAGGGCCGCTTCGCATTCTGCCTCTGTAACAGAACGGCAATGATAATCACGGCCCCTTTGACCGTGCCCTGTAAATTGGCGGAAATCCCCCACATGTCCAGAACATTGGAAACAATCCCCAGAATGAAGGCACCCGCCAAAGTACCCCAAATGCTGCCATGCCCTCCGGACATGGCCGTTCCGCCGATGATGGCCGCCGCAATCCCGTCCATCTCATAGGAATTTCCGGCCGTCGTGGAACTGAGCGAACTCAAACGCCCCCCCAGCAGAAACGCACTGAGACCGGCGAGAACTCCACAAAGCAGATAAGTCGTAAAACGCAGCAGATCGATGCGGATGGCCGCATAGACCGCCACCCGCTCATTGGCACCGGTCGCACAGAGGTGACGCCCGAAAGCGCTGCGATTCAACAATACCGAGCCGGCGAAAGTCAGGATCAGCAGCAGCCATGCCGCCAAAGGCAAATGCAAAATTTCAGCAGCACCGATGCGCCCGAAGATTTCATTGGAGCTGCTGGTTAGTCCGGCATTGGCCAGATACAGGGTCAGGGAGCGGAAGATAGCCATGCTGCCCAGGGTAACGATGAATGGAGGAATTCGTCCCAGGGTCACCAGAGCACCATTCAGCATGCCGCCAGCGGCACCCGTTAACAGCGAAACGGCCAGGCAGACCAACACAGCGGTCAGCGGATTGCTGACGTGATTCATCGCCATAATTCCCAGCGTCCCTGACAACGCCAGCAAAGCGCCTACCGAGAGATCAATTCCACCACCGATGATGACAAAGGTCATGCCGATGGCAATGATCCCGCTGTAGGAAATCTGACGGCTGATATTCAACAGATTCTGCGGACTGCGAAAGGCCGGACTGGACACTGCACAGACAAGCAGCAGCAACAAAAGAGCCAGCCAGGCTCCATGACGCCCAATCAGACTTGACCCAGCGTTCCTGAAAAACAATTTTCGCCCCATACCCAAAAGTCATTCAAAAAAAACACGACTCTGTGAAAAATGGTAAAGGAGTAATGTATCGTCTGCACTTTAATTCTGCCACTTCATTAAGGGAAAAAATGGGGTACAGGATTATAAAGTAGCGCATGCGGGACGCTTACGCTACTTTTTTTTAATCGCAACAGGATAGCCACGTTTGACAATCGCAAGCGGGACGCTTACGCTACTTTTTTTAATCGCAACAGGATAGCCAGTTTGACAATCGCAAGCGGGACGCTTACGCTCCTTTTTAAACCTGCCCGCTGCCATGCATTTTAAACGTTTTATGATTGCAATCCCGGCGAAGGATATTACATTTTTATTTTGTTTTGCGGCTTAACCCGTCTGGTTTTATATGAACAAATCTTTTTTTCGGATGCTGATGCTGGGTGGTGCGTTTGCGGTTGGATGCCTGTTGCCGGGGCTGGCCAGTCAGCGGGAATTTATCCGATATCTGCTGATGTTCATGTTTTTTTCGGTTTGCCTGCAATTAAAGCCGAGCATGCATTCGCTGCACTGGACTCAGGGTGTGAATATCCTGTACTGCTTTGCACTGGCATTTCTGCTCTGGTTTCTGTTGCGAAAAGCCGGCCATCCGGATCTGGCTCTGGCTGCTTTTTTCACGGCCATCACACCAACGGCTACTGCCGCTCCGGTCATTGTCAGCCTCCTTGGCGGGAATGTCGAATACGCAACCAGCGCCTTTTTCACGTCTAATTTCTGCATTTTCCTGGCGCTGCCTGCGGTACTGCCGCCAGTCGTCGGCAATTCCACCCCGGGAATTGCTCTTGAAATGCTGCAACGCATTTTGCTGATCACCGCGGTTCCCTTGTTGGCTGCAGTAGTATTTCGACTCTTTCTTCGCGAAAAAGCCATCCGCCTGGGAAAAATCCTTGCGCCATACACTTTTTACGCCTGGGTTCTAGTCATTGTTTTGGTCGCCGCCAATGCTTCCGCCTTTTTCCGTCAGGAGCTCAACAGCCCTTCCTTGACCACTCTGACAATCACCTTCATCGCACTGCTGACTCTGGCTGTCTGCGCACTCAATTTCAGTGTCGGAAAAATGCTTGGGACTCCAGATTTTCCTCTAGAATGCAGTCAAACTCTTGGCCAGAAAAACACCTCTTTTACGATATATCTGGCCTTGACCTATGTTCATCCCATTGCCGCGCTTGGGCCGACCTGCTATGTACTCTGGCACAATACCTGGAATGCCTGGCAGATTTACAAACACAAAACCTGATCGGAATTAGGAGATACCATGCCAATTTACGAATACCATTGTACAGACTGTGATCATACCTTCAGCCATCTGCACAAACGCCTGGGTGAAGCCGCGCCATCCTGTCCAAAATGTCAGTCGAAGAAGATCCGGAAACTTCTTTCCACCTTCAGTGCCGGCAGCCGTTCGGCAGCGGCATCCTGCCCGCGTGCAGAACAATGTCCAAGCGCTGCCGCATCCGGGCACAGCTGCTGTTCAGGCTGCTGCCACCATCACGCTTGAAAGTCCCTGTTTCTGTAACGAAAGGCGACCATGAATACCAGTGATAATGCAGTTCCTTCGATTCTGCCACAATCTCCCCTGTTTACTGATCAGCGCCTGCTTAATGTCCGGCATAATGAGTATGCCTGGTGCGCCGTTCCGCCGGCTTCTATCGAAGAATGGGAAAAGCGGAAAGCATTCACCATCGAACAGGTCAGACTGGCTGCCGGGCTGATCCCGGAAATTCCGGCGCCGGCTCTGCATCCGGAAGTTTGGGGACATACTCCCTATGAGGGAACCGTGATTGCCAAAGTCCGCATGGAAACCCTGCCTGGACTCAAACTTACCGGGAATCTTTATCTGCCTGGCAGGCTGCAGTCTAAAGCTCCTGCCATCCTCTGCCCGCATGGACACTGGCCAACCGGTCGCATTCATCATGAGGAGCGCGGTTCGGTTCCCATGCGCTGCCTGATGCTGGCCCGGCTCGGTTTCATTGTTTTCAGCTATGATATGATCGGCTATAACGACAATAATGAACTGCTGCATCGCTGGAGCAAGGACTTGGCCAATCCGTCCGCGCTGCATGGTGTCAGTGCTTTCGGACTGCAAACCTGGAACAGCCTCAGAGCCGTCGATTTTCTCTGCTCACTGCCGGAAGTGGATGCCGGGCGCCTGGGTTGCACCGGCGCTTCGGGGGGAGCCTCGCAGACCTGGACTCTGGCACTGCTCGATGAACGAATTAAGGTCATCGTACCAGTCTGCATGCTTTCATCGCATTATCAAGGAGGCTGTCAGTGTGAGGAGGGCCCCCTGCTGCGCCTGAACGGTGTCACCAGCTTTGATATCGTCTCCGCACTGGCACCACGACCCGTTCTGCTTCCCTCGGTCACCCGTGACTGGACTAATCTGCTGCCACGCTACGAATTTCCGGCCTTGCAAAAGGTCTACCGACTTTTTGATGCCGAAAACCGCTTGAGCAATTTCCACTGTGACGCTGCGCACAATTACAATCGATACACCCGCGAGCGGGTATATCCCTGGTTCACCCACTGGCTGCTCAATCAGGCTCTCCGCGAACGAATTCCAGAAGATGAAGTTGCACCGCCCCCGGCGGAGTTGTTGCTGCACAGCTCTGCTCCCCAGGAAGCGTCGCTTCCGGTCTGCCGGCAATCCTTGCAGAAGTTGCAGGCTCATTATTGCTCGACAGCCTTGCATTATAAGGGATCGGAGCTTTCCTTCACAGATTGGCAGAAGGCCAGGCGTTTGCAGATGAGCAAAATCATCAACAATGATCTGGAGTTGGCCAATGTGGCCGTGAGAGTCACCCTGCCCCAATGGAATTTGCGCAGTGCTACTGCCGGCGGCTGCCTGCTGTCACGCCGTGAGACTGGCGATCTCATTTCGGCCGCCTGGGTCAGTCAAGCAGATTGCAATACCAAACTGCCGACTTTTCTGCTGATTGCCGATCAGCATAAGAACGCGTTTTTTCCTGGGGGCAGTCAGGCTGCGATTCTGGACACCATTATCAGCCGCAAAGGCAATGCCCTGATCATCGAATTACTGGGTACCGGAGAGACGGCTGCCATGCTGGAAAAATCTCCTCGCGATGAAAATGACCCGATTTTTCATGCGTTCAATGCCAGCCTGTTTTCGTTGCGTGTTCAGGACATCCTGACCAGCCTCACCATGCTGCAGGAAAATGGCATGGATAATCTGGCGCTGGTTGCTACTGGAGAAGCTTCGAGGACGGCACTTTGTGCCCTGACCCTGGCTCCGCAACGGGTCAGCGCGTTTCTGGATTTGGATCGGATCGAAGACAGCCCGGAAGCCTGGAGCACGCGCCTGTCTTTCCAACCAATGATTTTGAAAGTCGGCGGCATGAAAGGTTGCCTGATGATGGCAGCAGAACGCCAGATGACCCTTTGCAAACCGTCTGTCGATATCGCCCAGGCAGTTGAATATGCCGGCCAGACCGCCCTGAAAAATTGTCATTTAAGCATATCCTCCGACAGCCTGATCATTACCCTGGGACGCTACCTGGGAAAAAATTAAGCCAACCCTTCAGAAGGAGAACAGCATGGATCTTCATTCACTTCAAAAATTTGCTCTGCCCGGTCAACTGGAGATTTTCTGCGGGGCGGGCGGCCTGCCTTTCATCCGCATCAGTAATGCCGCTGCCAAAGCCGAAATCTGCCTTTTGGGCGCGCATGTGACGTCCTATATCCCCGCCGGTCAGAAAGACCTTCTCTGGATGAGCAAAAATGTTGAATATGCAGAAGGGAAAGCCCTTCGGGGAGGGATCCCTATTTGCTGGCCCTGGTTCGGGGCAGCTCCGGCGGGAGCAGAGACCAGCCATGGCTATGCACGCTTCATTTTCTGGGAACTGACCGCAACGCGCGCTCTCTCACCGGATTGCACAGAAGCGGTTTTCAGCCTCCATCCTTCTCCGTCTGCTCCGAAAGCCTGGCAGAAATCTTTTGTTCTGACCTTCACGGTACGGGTAGGGGCTTCCCTGGAGCTGGAATTGTGCACCAGCAATACGGGTTCGGCAGCCTTCCAGGTTAGCCAGGCTTTTCATACTTACTACCAGATCTCCGATATCGGAAAAATTCAGGTAAGCGGTTTTTCCGGGTTAGCCTATCATGATACAGTAGCCGGTGCCACGGAACCCCATAAAACTCAGCAGGGTTCGATTACCTTTGCCGCCGAAACGGATGCCGTCTTCGAACATTGCAGCGGCCCGGCTGAAATTCATGATCCAGGATTTGGCAGAATCATTCGGATCAGCAAGGAAAACAGTGCATCAGCCGTCGTTTGGAACCCCTGGATCAATAAAGCAAAAAAACTCAATATGGCCGAGGAGGAATACCGCACGATGGTTTGCGTCGAAAATTGCAATATCCGTTCCGATGCGCAAAGCATCCAGCCCGGCAAAAGCTTTACCCTCAAGGCAAAAATCGAAGCGTTGCCGATTTAATCTCTATCAATAAACTTTGTTAACAACGAAAGACACAAAAAAAC
>JAQVUB010000492.1 GCA_028699735.1 Lentisphaeria bacterium
CAGAAACAGGGCAGCTGATTTTTGTTCCAGCGCAGAGTGACCCCTTTGTCACCAGCGTGGTTGCGCAACAGGGAAAGGGTCGAGCCGTCGGCGGCAGCGGCAAAGTCATGGTAGCTGCATTGTTCCGCATAGCCGGCTTCCGGAGCCTTGTAAAGATCCCACGTATCGATGTTTTCCGCAGCACGCGCATCCCGTGGGGCAGCTTCCAGCGACGGGGCAACCAGCCTGGCGCCGGCATCCAGGAAGGGCCGTCCAAAATTGCAGTGGTAGAGCATCTGGAACTCAGCGGGGGTAGCACCAAAATTCAAGACTTGATCCTGAATGCTGATTTTATTCGAGCCTGCAAAGGTGGACATACGGGTTGTCATGCGGTATTGCGGGCAGAAACAGGCTGCTTCTTCGACAACCCCGATGACCACCAGTTCGATGGGATCACTGTAAATCACCTGCAATTCAACATATTTGGCCGGGAGATTGGCAATGTGCCCATGCAGATTCAGCAGCGTTTCCTTGTAGGATCCATCAGCTTGACGAATGCGGTCAATGCCATTGGCTCCATTGGAATGCAGTCCGCAACGAACGATGCACTCATTGAATCCCTTCAGCCAGCCCTGACAGCTGTCCGGCTCAAGCAAATTGATGAAGGCCGGATTCACCGGATTGGCCGCCGGTGAAAGCCAACCCAGAAAATTTCCCCCGCAATCGCCTCGGTAGAGTCCCATTCCCCTGCTGGTCAGAATGGTGAAACTTAAATGTCCATTGTTGACGATGACCTGGTCAACCCCATCAGAAAGGCCGCCTTTGAGACGGTTCTTGGTGATCGACCAGTTCCCCGACCTGCTGCCAGGCAGATTTTCCGATGAAAGCACGAAATTTTCAACATAAAAGCCCGTATCGTTGTCGAGTACAACCTGAGTTTTTTTTTCGCTCATGACTCATCCCTCTTTCTTCAGATGGTGACTTCCTTTTCTGCTCCAGGAACAGAACCTTCATCCAAATTTCTTACTATACAACCTGAACCCCATTTTTGCCCTCAGAAAATAAGAACTTGTTCTTTAACAACGAAAAATACAAACGACCCGAAAAAATGGGATAAACCACGCATTCTCGCAGTCAAGGCCGCTTTTTATGATTTTTTTTCGGGTCGTTTGTGTCTTTCGTTGTTAAAAAATCCACCGTTATCAGTTTGACTTCATTTTTATTTGTAGTATAATAACACAAGTGAGCAAAAAAAGGAGTTTATTGATGCGTTTAGTACCTGTGAAATCCAGCAGTACCCTGGATGGTGCGATCTCGGCCATTCGGGGGTATATATTGGGTAATCATATGCAGCCTGGCGAGGTACTACCTGGGGAGTTTCGTTTATCTGAGGAGCTTGGCATCAGTCGGAATATTATACGTGAGGCGATGCAGCATTACCGGACGTTAGGGATCATTGTGAGCAAGCCGAAGGTAGGTGCGACGATTTGCAGGCTGCTACCAGAGGATCCTTATGAGAATTATCTTCCCTTTCTGGCGGCGGAGTCGGCGAAGATATTGCCGGAGATAGCGGAGGTTCGTTACAGTCTCGAGACCGGGGCTGCCGGACTTATGGTTCAATATGCCAGCGATGCTGATCTCTGTCATTTGCAGGAGATACTGGCCAAGTTCAAGACAGAATCGGATTACGGCGGAATGCGAGCACTGGATATCGATTTTCATCGGGCTTTGCTCGAATCCACTCATAATTCGATTTTGACCGGGCTGATTCCTCTTTTAGTCAATTTTTTCAGTGAAATGTTTCCAAACCGGGGCAAAGAGATTCATTTTGATGCATCAGCAGTGGAGCGAGTGAGCCGTGAACATGGCGCTATCGTTGCGGCCCTGCTGGCTCGGAATGAGGACGCGTTGCGGCAGGAGCTGTCCCGCCATATTGGTTTTTATATCAAACGTGCTACGCAAAAAAAGGATTGATGAATGCCTACCCTACACCGCAGCCGCGTATTGGACAAACTTCGTTCCGGTGAATGCGTTTTTACTTACAAGATCAATCTGGAGAGCTCCCGTGCGGTTGAAATTGCCGCCATGTGCGGTATGGATTGTGTCTGGTGTTGTGATGAGCACGTGTCCAATGACTGGTCCCTTACCGAACGGCAGATACTGGCTGCCAAAGCCGAAGGAATCGATCTGATGATGCGGGTTCAGCGTGGCAGCTACAGTGACTTGATCAAACCTCTGGAGCTGGATGCCAGCGGGATCATGGTGCCGCATGTCATGAGTGGAGCTGATGCTGTAGAAATCGCACGCCGCACCCGTTTCGCACCTGTGGGGCGGCGCCCGGTCGATGGCGGCAATGCCGATGGACGCTATGCCATGCTGCCGGCAAAGGAATATTTCGACTTTGTTAATCGTAATCGTTTTGTCGTCGTGCAGATTGAAGATGTCGAAGCCTTGCAGGAGCTCGATGCAATTTGCGCAACGCCGGGAATCGATATCATTTTGTTTGGTTGTGCGGATTTCAGCCAGTCCATCGGACAAAATGGAAATTATCAGCACCCGGAAGTCAGCAAGGCACGCAAACAAGTGGCGCAAACTGCATTGCGACATGGAAAAATCGCCGGCGTGACAAGCCCAGCCAAAGATATCTCTGCCATGATCGACATGGGCTTCCGTTTCATCTGCTGCGGAGCGGATGTCTTCGCACTCGCCGAAGACTGCAGAAGAATTGTCGCCTGCGCAAAAAATGCCGTCGCGGAAAGAAAGCCCCGGTGATT
>JAQVUB010000041.1 GCA_028699735.1 Lentisphaeria bacterium
GTCAGTTTGTGTTTTTCGTGGTTAAAAAAAATGCATCAGTAACTTCACCCGTTTTCATCAGGTTTTCCATTATGTCAGAATCCGAAATCAGAATGCCGCGTACCGACCGGCTGATCGTCAGCAGTTCCCCGCATTTTCATAGCAGTAACAGCGTTTTTAAAGTCATGCTGTGGGTGCTTGTCGCCCTGTTGCCTTCCTGCCTTGCCGGCGTTTACTATTTTGGCTTTTCCGCTTTCCAGGTGCTGGCCGTCTGTGCCGTTTCCTGTGTGGCAATCGAAGCGCTTTGCAGTGCATTCATGAAACGGGCACTGGAGGTTCACGATTGCAGCGCCCTGCTGACCGGCCTTCTGCTGGGTATGAATCTGCCTCCGGAAACCCCACTGTGGATTTGCCTGATCGGATCGATGATTGCCATCGGCATCGGGAAGATGATTTATGGCGGCATTGGCTGCAATCCTTTCAATCCGGCCTTGATTGGCCGTTGCGCATTACTGATTTCTTTTCCGCAGGCGATGAACAGCTGGGTGATGCCGGGAGTGGATGCAGTCTGCAGCGCAACCCCGTTGCAGCAATTGTCGCAGGCGCAGACGGCGGTGCTGGAAGGGAATTCCGGAGCTCTTTCCGAGTTCCTTGGCCAAGTTTCCTATTGGGACTTTTTTGTTGGCCGCATGGGCGGCAGCATTGGCGAGACCTGTACATTGGGCTTGATTCTGGGGGGAATTCTGCTGATTGCTTTGCGCATCATCCGCTGGCAGATGCCGTTTTTCCTGTTGTTAACGATTGCACTGTTCACCGGGACAGCCTGGCTGCTCCATCCGGCCGTTTATGCACCGCCGCAATTTCATCTGCTTACCGGCGGCGTTATGCTGGGAGCTTTTTTTATGGCCAGCGACCCGGTCACCTCCCCCCTGAGCCGGACGGGCGCCATCCTTTTTGCAATCGGCTGCGGATGTATCATCAGCATCATACGACTTTGGGGAAATTACCCCGAAGGCGTCACTTTTGCCATCCTGATTATGAATGCCCTCACGCCGCTGATCGATCGCGCTACCGCCGGAAAACCCTTTGGGGCACCCAAAAAGAGAGGACTTAAATTATGAAAGATATCCTCAAATTATGTCTCAGCCTGGGATTTTTCTGCGCAGTCTCCGGCGGTGCACTGGCCTTCGTTAACCAGAAAACAGCAGAACCGTGCAAACGTGCCGAAGAAGCCGAACGCAGCGCCAAACTGAAACTGGTATTGCCTGCGGAAACCACTGAAACGCTGTCGGATGGCTCCATGGAAGGCGTGCAATTTTTCCGGGCAATGGATGTGAATGGCAAGCTGCTGGCCTATGCCGCCGAGGGAATATCCGGCAAAGGATTTGGCGGTGAGTTGCGGGTGCTGACTGGGATTTCCCCGGAAGGGACAATTCTGGGAATACTGGTCAGCAAGCACAGCGAAACTCCAGGCATCGGCACTCAGGTGACGGATCGCAAAGTCACTCGCTCTCTCTGGGAAGTGCTTTCAGGAAACTCAACCAGTGACCCGTTTCCGCCCAATGCCGTTCTGGATTCCTATTCCGGAAAGCCCATACAGCAAACTCTGTCTTTTGGCAGTGGGGAAAATGGGGTAATGGGTGTCAGTGGCGCAACGATTTCCAGCAAAGCGGTTCTGGCGGCAGTCAATTCGATATCGCAGGCCTGGCAGAAAAAAAATGCGGCTGCCTGCCTGGGGGAGAAATAAAATGTCAGTATTCAAAACATTCAGCAATGGCATCTGGCGTGAGAATCCGGTTTTTATTCTGATGCTTGGCATGTGTCCCACTCTGGCAGTTTCCAGCAGTGCCAAAAATGCCTTGGGCATGGGGCTTGCTACGACCTTTGTGCTGGCCGGCAGCAACCTGGTCATCTCTCTAAGCCGGAGATGGATTCCCGCCAAGGTTCGCATACCCTGTTACATCGTGATCATCGCCACCTTCGTCACCATCGTCGAGCAGCTGATGAAGGCCTACGCTCCGCCGGAACTCAACCGCACCCTGGGAATCTATATCCCTCTGATTGTTGTCAATTGCATCGTATTGGGACGCGCGGAAGCCTTTGCTTCAAAAAATGGAACCTTTGCCTCTCTGCTGGATGGCCTGGGCATGGGGCTGGGGTTTTCCCTGGCGCTGATGATGCTGGGTGCAGTGCGTGAATTCATCGCGGCAGGTACCCTTTTTGAATTGGCAATCGTCCCAAACTGGCCGGGTATCCACCTGCTGAAAACCCCTACGGGAGCATTTCTTGTGCTCGCTTTCTTCCTGGCAGCGATTAATCAAAGCAAAATCCGTAAATGCCGCCAAAGCGGCATGAAATATGAGCCGCCAGAAGAACTGAGCTGCCGATCCTGTAATATCTGCAAACTGAAATAAAGAGTTTGCGTCAGTAAACGTAATACGTCAGTAAAGCTGGTAACGGAGGAATTCTTTTTTTTACAACGAAAAGCACGAAACGACCCGAAAAAATTTGATGGAAGCGACGTTGACTGCTAGCATGCGTCGTACTTACCATGAAATTTTTTCGGGTCGTTTTTTGCTTTTCGTGGTTAAAAAATCAACCCCTGTTTGCATTGTCATGCAGAACGAATATATTGTCACAAACAACCTTATTAAACCCCCTTGAGATGATAAATTTTTGTCATGCGCAGTCGTCGTGAGCCATTAAAATTTGAGTTTGTTGCGGACACATTGCGCCGTCAGATCACCGGGGGGGGGTTCCCGGGTCAGCGTCTTCCGCGCAAATTGGAGTTAGTGGAGCATTTTGGTGTCAGCCAGAAGACGGTTGAATCTGCTTTGCGTGTTTTACGTGAGGAAGGTTTATTGACGGGGGTTCGCGGGACTGGAACATTTTTGACGAAGGATCCAACTGCGTGCAATCTGACGCATTTGCTGGCTGTCGTTCTGATGCCGTTATCTGGGCACTTTTACGGTGATTTGTACGATGCTTTGAGGCGAGAGTTTCTCGAATCGAATTTGTATTTGGTCAGCTACGATTTACTGCTATCAGCCCCAGATACTTCCCTGTTGCGCATGGCCAGTTTCAGTACCTTGCTGAATGCACCGATTCGCGGTGTTCTGTTGCATGGAGGAAGCTACTGGCGACAGCCATTTTTGCAGCGCTGGCAAAATCTGAATTCGGTCATTCTGGATATTTTTGATGCGCCTGGTGAGCCGCCAGGCAGTGCAGTACTGGTCGATTACCAGGATGGTGGACGACAGATTGCCAGGGAGTTTCTGCAGCGCGGATGCCGAAAGCTACTCTACCTCACCCTGAAATTCCGGGCGGATGTCCCGGACAGTCCGGCTTTCCGACAAAATCATCCGGTTTTCAATATTTTGGAGGGATTCCGGCAGGTGATGCTGGACTATCCAGGGTCGGCCTTGGAATTCCGCCAGATCAGTCTCGATCAGTCCTGTCAGGATGCGGAAATCGAAGAAATCCTGCAAACGAATTTTGACGGCATACTCTGCCATTCGGATTTTCTGGCCTATCGCACCGCTGAAGTCGCCCGCAAAGCAGGCCGGATTTTCCCCCGCGATTTTTTGTTGTCGGGCTGTTTCAACACGCCGTGGAGTCAAAGTGCGATCAAACCATTCCCCTCATTAGATATGAATGTTCAGGAGATCAGCCGGCAGGCTTTGCGGTTGCTCAACACCACCGGACGCGAGCTTGTCAAGGTTTCTCCGAAATTCATCTGGCGTTGAATCAACTGGAAATATCCGTTACCCTCATGCATTTTTTTTCACCAACAAATCAACCGGCAACAGCCAAAGGAGTCATCTGATGAAAAAAATCAAGTCCTTTACTCTGATTGAGTTACTGGTCGTCATCGCAATTATTGCCATTCTCGCCTCGATGCTGTTACCCGCTTTAGGGCGGGCGCGTTCACGTGCGACACAGATAAGCTGCCTCAACCAGTTTAAAACCGTTGGTACTGCTTTGCATCTCTATGCGGATGAATACCAGGATTTCATGATGCCGATGCATGCCGGAAGCAGCTATGGGGCACTTTCCTATAAAATCTGGCTGCAAATGCTGTCCTATCTGAATATCGTCTACAATGATAAAGGGTGCAGTTCCCAAAAGTAGGTAGTCCCTGCCCCGGGCACCCGAGACCGTTCAGGCGTGGGAGTGCTAACAGAAATCGCAACCGGGCCGGTTACGCCACATTTTAAACCTGAACCCTGAACCCTTTCTGGACGGCCTCTACCTACTTTTGGGAACTGCACCCATGATAAAGCGATGTTTGACTCTTCCAAAAAAACGAAACGTTACATGTGTCCTGCAGTACCGATACCCGAGGCAAGCTGGGGGTTGAACGCAGGCGATGGGTTTGGTGCATATTCCTGGGCAATGAATGCAAAACTGCAGACTTTCAACACTTGGTCGGCTTTGCGCCGGGTAAGCTACGTCAAAAAACCCTCCTCCGCCTTGAGAATGGCCGATACCATCAACGGCGATTTAGTAAAATATGATTATGCCTATAATTTCGACCGCAACAATGGAACGGCAGCAACCCAGGCCAAAATTGATTTCATTCGTCACAGCGGTACCAGCAGCGCCCTCTTCTTCGATGGACATGTACGAGCCCTGAAACTTGCCGACGTTCCCAATGATGGTGATCAGCTCACATCGGCATTTTGGAAAGGGAACTGAACGTGCCGGCGCTTTTCCTGGCTTTTATGCTGTTGTGGCCTCCCGCCGGTGATGCCTTGCGTTTTGAGCTGAACTTTGACCGCTCTGGAGCACGGGCCGGCCTGTCCGAAGGGAAGCCGGAACCCATCCAGGTTTTTGGAACGGTTTCGTTGCGCGACGGCTTGCAGGGCAAGGCGCTCTTCTGTGGAGATGGCGGAGCCTCCTTGCGTTTTGCAAGCGCCGGGAACCTGAACTTTGACAAACCCGGCAGCCTGAGTTTCTGGTTTTTCCCGTTGGACTGGGATGCCGACCACCGTTACCGTTGTTTTTTCTTTGGCACGGAATCCAGTCAGGGTTATTTTGGCATTCAGCAGGCTAATGATCCGAAGGATCGCAAACCGTATGACCGTGATCTGCAGCTGATGATTCTGTACAGTAAAACTCTTGCCAGTACAGTTGTCGCCCTGCCCCCCTTTGGTAAGAATGCGCTTGGGCGTTGGCACCTGATTGCAGCCAACTGGGATGCCGGCAGCGTCGCGCTCAGCCTTGACGGGCAGGATTTTTCCGTGTGGCAGTTGAAAGGCCGGCTGGATCGCACGGCCATTCCGTCCGAGCACTTTTCCGTTGGTTCGAGTCAGCACTGGAATTATCTCCTTGATGAATTTCGGATCTATTCGCGTAAATTGACTGCTCAGGAGGTTCAGGATATCTATCAACAGGGACTCCAGAAAGTTGCAAAAAAAGGCAGTACCCTGAGCAGATGAATTACTTTTCTACGGCCTTCATATAACATGCAATGGGTCCCGTTTGAAATTTGCACCCGTGAGCATTCTGGGTGTAGGAGGGAAATCAGCAATCACAACCGGGACGGTTGCGCCACTTTTTAAACCTGCATCCTTCAAACCAAGGAGTCAACATGCGTATTTCTGCGTTTATTCTGCTGCTTTCCAGCCTGTTGCTGGTCGCCTCCGAACCCGCCCTGCTGCGTTTGCCGCCAAGCAATATTCCACCGCGGATTGACGGAAAAGAAACCCCTGGGGAATGGGATGGTGCCAGTGGCAGCTTCGGTACTTTGCGCATCGGTTCAGGGTTTCTTAGCCAGCGTAATACGCATTTTAAAATTGCTTACGATCAGGATTATCTATATTTTCGCTGTCAGAGTGAATTGCCCCCTTCCTCGATGAATCTGGTAGCGCGCGTACATGAGGATCAGGGCAAGGTCTTTCTTGATGATGCTGTTGAACTGTTGCTGCTGCCGCCGGGGGGGAAATATGTCTATCAGCTTCTGATGAATTTTAATGCCCGTTCCCTGGGCATCAAATATCCCATCAGTTATGGCAGTGTCTCTCATGAAATTCATCAGGAATGGCAGCCGGCTGTTGAAATAGCCTGTGGGCGCCTTGCGGATGCATGGTGGCTTCTCGAACTCAGAATGCCCATTAAGGATCTCGGGCTGACCGCTGTACCATGGGATCAGCAGTGGGGGTTGCAAATGATACGAGACTGGCAGCAACCTGCTGAACAGAGTCCCTGGAACCGCAGCAGCATGTTCTGTGATCCGGCTCAGATGGGCGTGCTGATTATGGATCAGAATGCGCCTGTTCTCAATTTCAGGGGGCCAGGCCAGGATTATCTCGCCGGCAAAATTGATCTTCTCTGTGATCTCTTCAACCCGACCGGACATCCCCTTGCCTTGAAAGGCAGCATGATCCTGGAATCCGACGCAGCTCCGCGGCAGGCAGAGTCAGAATGGCTCCTTGCCCCGGCCGGCAAAGAACTCTTCCAGCTCCGCTTTGAAGATACCCCGCATACTTCACGACACCTGAAACTGAAAATCATCGACAGGGATCGCAACATTACGCTGCTGCAACGTCAATTCTCCTGGGAACCGCCAACAGAGGCGGTCTGGGTCAACCCGGAGCAAAACCGTATGCAGGAGCTGGATTTCGCTTTTTACCCCTATCAGAAATTCCTTAAGGCAAAACTGCAAAACGCAACCGAAACAGTCTTCACGCTGAAAAACAGCGCAGGAACACCATGGGGAAGCAGCCTGACAAGCAATGACGGGCAAGCTGAATGGCGTGAACTGGAGTTGCCGTCGGATACGTATACGATCGAGGCAACGGCGGAAGGACGCACGCATCAGCGTCAATTCCAGGTGAGCAACTTTCCCTGGGAACATAATCAGATTGGCCTGGATGACAGTATCATTCCTCCTTTCCGTCCTTTGCAGCTGGAGCAACGAAAGATTTCAGCACTTCTTACTGCTTACAAAGTACGTAATGGCTTCTGGGATGCCATCGATGCAGACGGTGAAAACATCCTGGCCGCTCCCATAGAACTGAAAATCGATGGAAATCCCCTGCAGGAAACGAGTTTTGCGGTCCACCGGCTGACCCCGCATAATATTCAATGCACCAGTGTTCTTGGCCTGCCTGGGCTCGAAGTGGAATCGCACCAGGATTATGACTATGATGGAATGTGCAAAGTCAGCTTGCGATTTCGTCCGAAAAACCCTCTGGACTTGCAGAAAGTCTGGATTGAGATTCCATTGCGCAATGAATTTGTTTCTTTGATGCACAGTGTCGGCAATGTAATGAAAAAGAATCCGGCACTGGTTCTTCCCGAAGGTGAGGGTCTCCTTTGGCACAGTCTGATGGCATCCGAAGGGCGCCTGGGAAAAATCAATTATCGCCCTTATATCTGGCTGGGAGGAATCTATCGGGGATTGAGCTGGTTTGCGCAGTCCGATCGATACCTGAGCCTCTCTGCGGAGATACCTGCCATGGAAATCCGTCGCGAAAAAGATCACCTGATTCTACGCATTTTTCTGGTAAATATTCCGACCCGTTGGGAAAAACCGTTTGAGCTGGTTATGGGATTTCAGGCCACTCCGGTGAAACCGCAACCGGAATCCTGGCGCAGACTGTCTGCACGACGCCAGGCGCCCAATTCCATTCCCTTTGCCACATTGGCCGGGCCGGCGATCTGGGGGAGTGATTTTCATTACACGGCCCCCTACCCCGCCGGACATGACTACAGCATGATCCAGCAGCTGGCAAAGGATAAACGCCGCAATGCCTGGCAGAATCAGCAGGATATCAACGAATTTGTGCAGAAACACTTTTCGGGTGCTGGTGAAGAGAAGCAGAATTTTGTTCGGCGGCATCTGGAACGTGGGCGGAGCTGGGGAAAATTTTGTGACTATCTTATCCCTTATTTGAATTCCCGCACCTTGCACAAGGATTGGGACTCGTATCCAGTTTATCAGGATGAGTGGTGGTGTTCGGATTACCGTGCCAACAGTTATGATGAATACAACAACACACCGGTACGCAGTTATCAGGATATGATGGTTTTCTATGCCAGGCAGCTGGTTCAACAGGGTCTCGATGGAATTTATTATGACAATGTCCGCGACTGGCCGGTCAGTGATACCAGCACCGGTCCGGCATGGAAACAGTCTGATGGCAGCATTCAGCCCTATTTCGATATCTTTGATATGCGCGCTCTGATCAAACGTACTGCGGTCATGCTCTGGCAGGAAAATAAAACGTTGCTGGATGGACGGCCTTTTCTGATTGCCCATATGACCAACACCAATCTGGTGCCCTTTATGAGCTTCACCAGCATGACCCTCGATCTGGAGGCCTTCTACGGCAGTACGGATTTTCAGGAACGCTTCAGCGATGGCTGGCTGCTGAACAGCACAATCGGGACACAAACCGGCAACATTCCACAGATTCTGGTTCAGAATTCCGGCACGCATATTGAATGGCTGACACGCACCTTTCTTGCCGTCACCATGCCCTACGACCTTCCAGTGGTCATGGTCGCCGGCGGCATAACCAATACTTTCCACAAAAGCTGGGATATGCTGCGCAACTTTGGATACGGCACAGCCGATGTCGAAAGCTTTCCCTGCTGGAACAGCCCACCGGTCAAAACCGCAAACAAGGATGTGCGAATTGCCGTACACCGCCACCGCAAACGCCAGGAAAGCATCCTGTGCATCGGTTCAAAAACAAAAACGGATCTGACGGTGGAGCTGTCACTGGCCGGTCTGAATTATCAGACCAATCAGATCACCGACCTGGAAAACGGCAAGGAATTGCCCTGCAACGGCACCAACCTGCAACTTTCTCTGCCAGGATACGACTTCCGCATCCTGCTCGTCCGGGAAAAATAATAAAGATGTTATTTACAACGAAAAGACTTGGCGTGGGCTGGCGCCAGTAACCCATTTTTTAACAACGAAAAAACGCGAAAAGGCACGAAATTTCGTCCCTTTTCGTCCCTTTCGTGGTTAAAATGGCGCCGCATTCCACCACACAACCGCAGCAACAAACGAGATACCCGGAATTTTTTGCGAAAAGAGGTAAAATATTGTTGTATGCTTTTAAAAACTTCTTTTCAATGATTACAGTGATCGTCAGGTTTTGTGTTTATGAATCAATCATGGCATCAAGGAGTGAACGATGAACAAGTTGCTGATAGGCTGGGCGTCTCGTGATGTATCAACCAACAAGCCGGTCAATATTCCGGGGCAGTTTCATATGCGGATTTCGCAGGGGATTCTGGATCCTGTAACTCTGACTGCGCTGGTTGTTGACAATGCCGATGACAGCGTGATTTTCCTGTCACTGGATCTGGTGGTAATCCGCGCCGGGCTCGTTGATCAGGTTCGCAGCAAAGTTAAGGCACTGAATCCGGAAATTCCCGTATTGAAGATCTTGATGAATGCCACCCATGCGCATACCGGCCCCAGTCATTATGCGGATAAAGCTTCCGCGTGGGCAACGGGTTCTTCGACCGCACAGCTGGACAGTGTGCCTCATGACGGCGTCGATGTGGCCTCCAGCGATGAATACCGCGACTATCTGTCAACTCAGGCTGCTGAGGCAATTTGTGAAGCCTATCAGAAGCGTGCGCCTGGTGCAGTAGCCTATGGCTATGGTTATGCGGTCGTTGCGCACAGTCGACGCGTTGTTTATTTTGATGATCTGAGCAAACGTCCGCAGGAAAAAGCCAGCGGCTTCCGCGTCAATGGCAAGGCTCAGATGTATGGAAATACCAATGACCCGAAATTCAGTCACTATGAAGCCGGCGCAGATCACTTTGTCAACCTCCTCTTTACCTTTGACAGCAAGAAAAAACTGACCGGTGCAGTGGTCAATGTCCCCTGCCCCTCACAAAATTCCGAAGGACGCTATATGCTTTCGGCAGACTACTGGCATGACACCCGACAGGCTATCCGAAAAGTGCATGGGGATATTTTCATCCTGCCACAGTGTGCGGCAGGCGGCGATCTTTCTCCGCGAATTCTGCATTATAAACAGGCTCAGGAACGGCGTTTTCAACTGAAATATGGCGAGCCAGGCAAGCCCGCGCCGGACAAGGATCTGGCCGAACGCAAAGATATCGCCGAGCGTATCGCGGCCTGCTTCAGCGAAGTTTTCTCCTGGGCGAAAAAGGATATCCGCACGGAGTTGCCGTTGCAGCATGTTGTCAAAACGGTCAAACTTTCCAAACGCATGATCACCGACAAAGAATATGATTTTGCGGTGAAGAGTCTAGCGCCTCTGATGGAGCAGCCATTCAGCAGCGAAGGCACCCCGGAGGAACGGCTCTTCAAAAATTCCACACTGGTTGCGCAGCGTGCCCGTTTTCAACGGATTATCCATCGCTATGAGACCCAGAAAGCGGATCCTCGCCTGCCGATGGAAATGCACGTTCTGCGCTTGGGTGACATTGCCTTTGCCTCAAACCGTTTTGAATTATATATGGACTACATGCACCGGATACAGGCTCGCAGCCCCTTCTTGCAAACTTTTGTCATTCAGCTGGCAGGGGTGCCCGGCGAAGACGGCGGCACCTATCTTGCGACCCGGCGTGGAGCCCAGGGAAAAGGCTACAGCGCCTGCCTTTTCTGCAATCAGGTCTCACCGGCAGGAGGACAGCAGCTGGTTGAACAAACTGTGAAAACCCTGCAGAAACTGAAGGAAACAAAATAACGTTTTATTAACCACGAAAACACACGAAAGGACACGAAAAATTTTCGTGTCCTTTTGGTAATGGGTCTGTAGTGCAGGGTAAAAGCGGGACTATGGGACTATGAATGGGACTATGGGACTATAGGTATGGGACGTATGGGACGTATGGGACGTATGAAATGGGATCATGGGAATGAGACAATGGAGTAAAAAGCCTAAACATAATCCAATTCATAGTCTCATAGTCTTATTCCCATGATCCCATTTCATACGTCCCATACGTCCCATACCTATAGTCCCATAGTCCCATTCATAGTCCCATAGTCTCATTCCCATGAAACACCCCGCACTACAGAAGACTGAGGCATTACGTCCTTTTGTGCTTTTCGTGGTT
>JAQVUB010000493.1 GCA_028699735.1 Lentisphaeria bacterium
GTTATTTCGTGCTTTTCGTTGTTCCAAAAGAATGACGCAGGAAACATCATGTCGATTGAAGATCAGGAATTATTTTCGCAGACTGCATTTTTGCAGGAGATTCGTCAGGAGATGGCGACGGTGCTGGTTGGTCAGGCTGAACTGGTCGACGGCCTGCTGATCGGACTGTTGACTGGAGGGCATATCTTGCTGGAAGGACTCCCCGGCCTTGCCAAAACCCTGGCAGTTAAAACGCTGGCAGGCACCTTGGGCGGCAGTTTCTCACGCATTCAATTTACCCCGGATGTGCTGCCGACTGATATAACCGGGAGCATGATCTATCGCCCGGAAGAACAAAGTTTTGCGGTTAAAATCGGGCCGGTTTCGGCAAATATTGTGCTGGCCGATGAAATCAACCGCGCTCCAGCCAAGACCCAGAGCGCCCTGCTGGAAGTCATGCAGGAACATCAGGTCAGCATCGGCGGACAAACGATCCCCATGCCGCAACCCTATATGGTCGTAGCAACCCAGAATCCCATCGAACAGACCGGAACCTATCCGTTACCGGAAGCGCAAAAAGACCGCTTTCTGCTGCGGCTGCTGCTGAAATATCCCGGTCGCGCCGAGGAAGAGCAGATTCTCGAACGCATGGCTCGCAGCAAACCCGCACTCAAAGTGCAGAAAATCGCTTCGCCGGAACAGATTCTGGGAGCCCGCAAAGCCCTCGATCAGCTCTTTCTCGCACCCGCTCTGCAGCATTATGCCCTCGATCTGGTCATTGCCACCCGACCCGGCGAACTAAAACAACTCTCGGCAGAACAGAAATCCCTCGCTTTCAACGCAGCCGCTGCCATCGAGGTCGGGGCGTCTCCGCGTGCCGGCATTGCACTGATCCTGGCGGGAAAAGCCAAAGCTCTGCTTTCCGGACGAAATTATGTCATCCCCGAAGATATTCAGGCCATTGCACCGGCAGTCCTAGCGCACAGGCTCATCCTCAACTTCGAAACCGAAGCAAAAGCCATCAATGCCACCCAGATCGTCCAGCAACTGCTCAACGCCGTCAAAACCCCTTGACTTTTTTTAACCACGAAAAAACACGAAAAAACACGAATTTTTTTAAGGGTCGTTGCTTTGACGATTGAATTTGCACACGAAAAAGCGGTCTGATCTGAGGGTGCAGTTCCCAAAAGTAGGTAGCCCCTGCCCCGGGCACCCGAGACCGTTCGGGCGTGGGAGTGCTAACAGTAATCGCAACCGAGCCGGTTACGCCACATTTTAAACCTGAACCCTGCCCCCTTTCTGGACAGTCTCTACCTACTTTTGGGAACTGCACCCTGATCTGACAATCAATGGCATTGGCTGGATCTTTAAATGACCAAAAGGCAGACCCCTTTAACTGTGCCGTGCTACATTTCCAGGTTTAGGTTAAATGCCAGTTAAGGGGTTGAAATTTTAAATAATACAAAAATATTACCCTTAACTTGCATTTAACGAAACTTTGCCTATATTCTATTTTGGAACAGGATGCCGATGATAAAGAATCTTTACAAGCGCGAATTTTACTTGCAGAAAATCCGTCCCTTTTACAAGACGGATTTGATCAAGGTTATTACTGGTATCAGGCGTTGTGGAAAATCCTGTCTGATGTTATCGATCCAGCAGGAATTGCGGGATTTGGGTGTTCAGGAGAAAGACATTCTTTATTTGAACCTTGACAAGCGGGGCTACCAGAGGATCAAAACGTCAAAACAACTTGAATCAGCCATCGAGTCTGTTGTGACCGATCAGACATTCAAGTATTTGTTTATTGATGAAGTTCAGAATGTTAAAGACTTTGAGGAGGTAATCAACGCTTTCCGCGAAGAAGGAAATTTCTCGATCTTCATTACCGGTTCGAATTCCTATTTATTAAGTGGTGAACTGTTGACGAAACTGACAGGGCGTTACATAGAAATCAATTTATTCACACTGTCGTTCTGTGAATATCTCGAGATGAAACAGTTTCTTGGCAGAAAGGTCGCTGCTCCGGCTGTGGAATTCACCAATTATCTGAAATACGGCGGTTTTCCGCAAATATTGGAGTTTGAGGAGGGGTCCGCGAAAGCTGCTTATCTTGCAAATGTCATCGAACAAATTATCAAAAAGGACGTGAAAGTCAGGAATAAAATCCGCAACCAGCTGGTTTTTGAAAAGGTGAGGACATACCTGATCAATAATTTTGGTACAACGACAAATCTGGACAATATTCTCCATTATTTCAGTAAAGTTGAGCACATTGCATTGAAGAAAACTACATTGAGACGATACATTGGATTTCTTGAGAATGCCCGTATCCTTTACAAGTGCCCACGCTTTGATCTGAAATCACGCAAATCGTTGCGAACTGAAGAAAAATACTATTTGGCTGACACCGGCATATATTTTGCTATGAACACTGATGGGCGTATCAACTATGGGCCGGTGCTGGAAAATCTTTTTTACGTATACCTGCGCAACCGTGGTTATCAGGTAAGTATAGGGCGTATTGGTGAATTGGAATGCGATTTTATTGCCCGTCGCGAAGACGACTATTTTTATGTCCAGATTGCCATGACAATTGCAGACCGGAAAACGGAAGACCGGGAATACCGTCCCTTTGAAAAAGTGAAGGATAATTATCCGAAATACCTTTTTACTCTCGATCCGCTTCAGCAAAAACGAGATGGCGTTAAGCATCTGAACCTGTTGGATTTCATTTCCTCGGGCAGTGAACTGTAAGCGTT